>NZ_JAPQLK010000185.1:0-5337 GCF_028981785.1 Wolbachia endosymbiont of Drosophila leontia | reverse complement strand
AGATGGCTATTTTATAATGAATTTTGTCAGCAGCCACCAGATTTTTTCAGTTGCTATGCAACAAAGCCATCCCAGTGTCACGCACTGGGATGACACCAGCCTAGCCATGGCAGACATTTCTTTACGACTATAACAAGGGATCATCTTTGATCAGCTATCATCACCATCAGTAGCTTCTTTATTCGCATCTTGCTCTGCCTCTTGTTGCTCAGACTTCTGATTTTGCAATTTTACTTGCCTTAGCTCATTTGCATCTGTTTCGGATTTTACGACGTATATAGTAATTGGTACTACTACTTCACTATGTAATTCTACGTTTACTTGGTATTCACCCAAGTTTTTGATGCTTACTCCACCAAAAGATAAACTACGGTGATCTATCACATGTCCTTCTTGTAGTAAAATTTTCGCAATTTCACGTGTTGCCACAGAACCAAAAATTTTACCATCCTCTGAAGCTTGCTTTATCAATACCACAAACTTATCATGTAGTGACAATGCAAGCTCTTTTGCTACATTTAATCTTTTTATATTCTCTTCTTCCAGTAATAAACGTTGCTCCTCTAGCTTCGTTAAATTTTCCTTGGTAGCTTTCACCGCTTTTCTTTGTGGAAAAAGAAAATTACGTGCATAACCTGGTTTAACTTTGACAACTTCACCAAGCTTACCTAAAGTCCTTATATTTTCCTTTAAAATTATCAACATAAATTACCTAAACTTTTTTAGTACAGTAAGGAATAAGAGCTAAAAAACGTGCCCTTATGATCGCTAAGCGTAACTTCCTTTGTTTTTTTGCACATACGCCTGTTAATCTTCTAGGTAATATCCTACCATAGTCAGAGGTAAACTTGGATAATAAATCTATATTCTTATAATCTATGTCTTCATCTTTAGACGCAGCAAGAGGGCAAACTTTAGAACGCCTAAAGCCAGTCCTATTATTTACAGATACGTAAGAATTATTAAAACTATTTCGTCTCTTCATCATTATGCGCTTTGCTCCTCAATTTGTTTATTCATCATATGAGATTTACCTTCAAAAATTTTATCAACCTGCACAGGAAAGTGGCGAACAACGTTCTCATTAAGTTTCATTCTACGCATAAATTCATCCAGAATGCTTGCAGTAGAACTTATGCACATTATACAATAATGACCGCTCTTCATTTTATTTTTGTGATATGCAAAATCCAAAAGACCCCAATGTTCACACTTGATTAATCCTGATGCTTCAATGTTTTTCAAAAGCATTTCCAACGCTTTGCTCGATTGAGTTGGACCGTTTATTCTAAAATCTTTCAAAATATCTTGAAAAATCTTTATTAGATGTTCTGAAATATTTCTCTTCAAAGCATTTACTGCGTTATGGATAAACGCACCTTTAGTACTGCCTCCTAGAAATTTTGTAAAATCTTGCGTTATTCCTAAATCTTTTAGGTCATCTTTCAACTCTTTATCGATTTTTGACTTCACTTCTTTCAAATTTGAAAGATCTTCTTCTAATTCAACCCATAAAATTTTTGTAAGATCTTCCAAGAAATCAGAGTAAGCAACTAGACTTTCTTTAATCTCCTCAGCACGCACTTCTAACTCTTGTTTTGTAAGCTTGTCATTTCCTTTTTTCAGAATATCCCTGATTCGCTGGAACATAATATCTGCTTTAATATTTTTCAATGAAACAGCTAGCTCTTGGACCATCTCCTCTACTTCTTGCTGTAACAATCCTTGTTGTGCTATAAAAGTAAATTCATAAAGATTCACTATATCTTCCTTTAATACCGATTAAACATTTCATTATATAAAGCTTTTTTATATAAGCAAGTTATTTGTATTAATTTCTACGCCTTTAATCCAGCTTAAATTAGATATTTCATAAATTACTTGAGGAGCAATTGAGTATGCACCTGGTAATAAGATGCTCACTTTATGTTTTTCGAGAAGAAGTTTTAGCATTATTTTGGTTCTGCCTTCATCTTTCAATATTGTGTTTAATTCCATAGCGGCTTTTTGCGAATCCGTGCACTCAGTGGTGAGAACTAATTCTTTTATTGTAGAAGTGATTCTTTTTGTAAACTCAGATATATCTTTGCCTGCCAATCTTGTTGTATTTTCCGAAGCTTCAAGATCAATTATCACAAATGTTCCTGGTGAAAATAAATCTCTTTTTTCTTCTATTATTTCATTATTATAGAATGCTATTTCAGAAACGTTATGGGGATCAGAAAGTGTGAGGATAACAAACCTTCCACGCTCTGAAGTTCTCATACGTGCATTTAATATTACCCCAGCAGTTTTTGCTGTTCTATTTTCTCCGATAAACCCAATATTTAACTTTTCCAGAAGAGTTCTAAATTTTTCAAGCGGATGATTAGTTAAATAAAATCCTAGTGAAAATAACTCATGTTCTAATTTTTCCTCTTCATCAAAATCTTCCACATTCTCAAGTTTCGGTTTGAGGACATCAAGACTACCAAACAAAGCAGCTTGACTTGATTCTCTATCCTGTTTGTTTTTATTTGCAAAGTAAATCAGCGTGTCCATTGACTCATATAGCTGCTTTCTGTTCTTATGCACGCTATCGAATGCTCCGGATTTAATCAGGCTTTCTAGCGCTCTCTTATTTATTATATGACCTGAATTTTGAATGAATTCCCATATGTCCTTACAAGCGCTTGAACGTACGTTCACTATTCCTTCCGCTATAGAAAAACCAACATTCCTCAAGGCAGCAATACCATAACGTATGCGTTCATCCTCTATTGAGAATTCAGCTTGAGACTTGTTTATATCAGGTGAAAGAACGGTAACGCCACTAAACTTTGCTGCATGATAAAATAAATTCAGTTTATCTCTATCATCAATATTCAGATTCATTAGTGCTGTAAAAAATTCTAATGGATAATTAGTTTTAAGGTAAGCCGTTTGATAAGATATAACCGCATATGCTGCAGCATGAGATTTATTGAACCCATAACCAGCAAATTTTGCAACAAGGTCAAAGATATAACTTGCCCTGTCATAATCAACGCCATTCTTCGTTGCCCCTTGGATGAAAAGTTCACGTTGTTTATCCATCTCTTCCTTAATTTTCTTACCCATGGCACGTCTTAGCAGATCTGCTTCCGCTAAGCTATACCCGGAAAGAATACGGGCTATTTCCATCACTTGTTCTTGGTAAATTATTACCCCAAATGTTTCTTTTAACACTCCTTCAAGTAACGGATGAATATAATCTGGCTTCTCAAGTCCATGCTTTCTTGCAACGTAAGTTGGAATGTTATCCATAGGTCCTGGACGATAAAGGGAAATTAAAGCGATAATATCCTCAATACAGTCCGGTTTTAGTTTAATTAAAGCTTCTCTCATTCCCGAACTTTCAAGCTGAAACACTCCAATTGAATCACCGCTTGAGAGTATCTCATAGGTTTTTTGGTCATTCAAAGGAACTGAAGAAATATCAATCTTTTTTCCATCACGATTAATTAAACGACACACATGATCTATTAGCGTTAGCGTACCAAGTCCAAGAAAATCAAATTTTATTAGCCCAGCTTTCTCCACATATTTCATGCTGTATTGAGTGATTGGCAGAGCCGAATTTGGATCGTAGTACGCAGGAACAAAATTTTCCAACTTTTGATCACATATTACAATTCCAGCAGCATGAGTTGAAACGTGACGATATATTCCTTCAAGCTTAAGAGATATATCAAGAAGCTTTGCAATTACCTCATCACTATCCCGCTCTTTCTGCAGGTTTTGATCAAGCTCTATCGCTTGTGATAAAGTTACAGGATTTACTGGATTAAATGGAACCATTTTAGATATTTTATCCACTTGAGAGTAAGGCATTTGCAATACTCTACCAACATCACGCAATACTGCCCTTGCCTGCAATTTACCAAAAGTGATTATTTGAGCAACATAACCGTACTTTTTCTGAACATAATCAATAACCAGGTCCCTTTTCTCTTGGCAGAAATCGATATCAAAGTCAGGCATCGATACACGATCAGGATTCAAAAATCTTTCAAATATTAGGCCAAACTTTATTGGATCAAGGTCTGTAATCTGCAAGCCCCAAGCAACAATTGATCCAGCACCAGAGCCTCTTCCTGGACCAACTGGAATGCCATTTGCTTTGCTCCAACGAATAAAATCAGAAACTATCAAAAAGTAGCCAGCGTAGTTCATCGAAGTTATCACACTCAGTTCGTAATTCAGCCGATCGTAGTATTGTTTAAGGTCTATGTCTGTCTCATTCGCAATACGGAATTCTAATCCTGCAACTGCCTGCTCCCTCAGTTCTTCATTCTCAGTTTTATTTTCTCGACAAGGAAATTTAGGCAAAATAGGCTGCCTGCTTCTTGGCATGTAAGAGCACCGCTTAGCTATCACTAAAGTGTTATGAATTGCTTCGGGAATGTCGCTGAACAGCTCCTCCATTTCTGCCACAGACTTGAAGTAATGCTCGGTAGTTAACTTCTTTCTGTTATTCTCCAGGGCATAACTCCCCTCCGATATACACGTTAATATATCATAAGCCTCATAGTCAGACCTATTTGGAAAAAACACATCGTTCGTTGCAACTAGTGGTATATTGCGCTGATAAGCAAAGTCTATCAAAGCTTCTTCAAGCTCTAGCTCTTTATTCAACCCATGACGCTGCAATTCAACATATAAATGACCATTGAATGCTGAAAGCAGTTTTTCAACCGTTTCTTTATCTTGCCCCAACAATAGTTGAGCCAAACATCCACCGGTTAAAGCGATCAGACCCGTACTTAAATTCAATAGCTCATCAAAATCAACGTAAGGAATATCACTGTTATTCTTGCGCTTTCTAAAAGACTCACTCACCAAAGTGACTAAATTAGTGTACCCTTGCTCATTTTTTGCAAGCAATAATATAGGTAAATTTTGTTCTGAATGTTTAACTATAATATTGCATCCTATTATTAGCTGTATTCCCCTACTTGCCGCATATTCTGCAAACTCAAGTGAACCAAATAAATTACCTGAATCAGTAATTGCAACCGCTGGCATTTTATTTCGCAAACAAAGGCCGATCAGCTCCTCAATTTTAACCGAGCTTTCAAGCAGCGAATAAACACTATGAACACGTAAGTGTATGAACATAAGAAACTTTAGATCAACAAAAAAGGATAACATTAATTTACTCATGAGAACATAATTTTCATGAGAACAAAAGCCTATAAAATTCTAAAATTAAAATACAAAAACCTACTTGACAAACTCCGCCAGCTCCCTTATCACGATAGCGAAGCTATTGTATTTGCTTTCGCCAATCTGCAGATTAAAAGGTAAGGATTACTT
>NZ_JAPQLK010000184.1:0-689 GCF_028981785.1 Wolbachia endosymbiont of Drosophila leontia | reverse complement strand
ACCAGCTTGCAAATGATTGTCCTTTCCTTCATTTCTCTCCTATTACGAAGATTTTAAACAGGTTCTAACATCGTGACCTAACTCATTGGCATCAGGCTTAACTTCGTGATCTAACTCATTAGCATCGAGCTTAAACAAAGAAGGATTATCATCAGATTGTTGATTAGACTCTTTCTCTTTCGACCCAAATAACCATGAAAAGAGTGATGAGATAGAATCAATAATGGATTTAATTGCTGAAAAAATATTGGATAAGAAATTACTGGGTTGCTGAGTGTCTTGCTGGCTACTTTTTTCTTCTTCTACATTACTTTGTTCTACTTCATTTGATTTTTCCACATCTTGTTCAGGTTTACTTCTGCTTATAAATGTCTTATTTAGCTGTTTGAATATATTTTTGTCGGAGTTTTGAAAATACATTCGACTTATCTCCTTATTTTCATCAATGTAAATCACTAAAGTTGTATTATCGTTCCCCAATCCATCACATTCACTAACGAGCGATTCATGAGAGTTCTTAATGTCTTTGATAAATTGAAATTTTTCTTCTTCTGAAAAGTCCTTGCATCTTACGTTATAAGTGGTGCCTTTGTATTTAAAACTAAATATCCATCCACGGTCTTCATATTCATCTAGTCCAGAATTCTTGACACGTTGTATAATTTGAAATTTCTCTGCTTCTGAAAGAT
>NZ_JAPQLK010000183.1:0-2968 GCF_028981785.1 Wolbachia endosymbiont of Drosophila leontia | reverse complement strand
ACCAGCTTGCAAATGATTGTCCTTTCCTTCATTTCTCTCCTATTACGAAGATTTTAAACAGGTTCTAACGCAAAACCCATACTCACCAAACTCAATGCATTACTTGCAATTAAGTTTCCTGGATGCCAGTGTCAAGCTACTCGGATGACACCATTCTTTTTCCTGGATCCCAGTGCTTGACACTGGGATCCAGTTTTTCGTATAATTTTGTCAAAATCTATTGTGCTAGCAAGTTCACTAGCGTCACGCGCTGGTCTGTTAGGCATTTACGTGTAGGGTGAAGAAATTTTGAAAAAGACATACCAAATATGAAAGGCCTATATATTAAAACTTACGGCTGTCAGATGAACGTTTATGACTCCGTTTTAATGGAAAATGTAATTAAACCTTTGGGGTTCAACGTTGTTAGTGATGCAGGGAAAGCCGATTTAGTGATACTGAATACTTGTCACATTAGAGAGAAGGCAGCAGAAAAACTTTACTCAGAGCTTGGGAAGATTCATTCGTTACGAAAAGAAATGACTATAGTGGTGGCTGGGTGTGTAGCGCAAGCAGAGGGAGAAGAAGTGTTCAGAAGGGCTCCTTTTGTTGATATTGTTGTTGGTTCGCAGAGTATCGCTACCTTACCGGAGCTGATAGTCAAAGCAAGCAGAAGTAAAGGTCATGTAATAAACACTGATTTTCCTGAAGTTGCAAAGTTTGATAAATTGCCAGATGAATGCTATGGCAATAGCCAGGGGTCTTCTGCGTTTCTTGCCATACAAGAGGGTTGTGATAAATTTTGTACGTTTTGTGTAGTGCCCTATACTCGTGGAGCTGAGTATTCACGGCCAATGAATGAAATATTTCGTGAAGCATTGAAATTAGTTGCAAATGGGGCAAATGAGATCAATTTGCTTGGTCAGAACGTCAATGCTTACCATGGGGAGTGCGAAGGGGAAGTGTGGGATTTAGGAAAATTAATTAGTCATATTGCTAAAATTGAAAAGCTAGAGAGGATTCGTTATACAACTTCTCATCCAAGAGATATGCATGAATCTCTCTACTTGGCACATGCGGAAGAGCCAAAGCTCATGCCGTTTGTTCACCTGCCTGTGCAGTCTGGTTCGAATAAAATATTGCACGCGATGAACAGGAAACACACTGCAGAGGAGTATTTGGAAATAATAGACAGATTTCGCAAATTGAAACCTGAAATCGAATTTTCTTCTGATTTTATTGTTGGTTTTCCTGGAGAAACCGAAAAAGATTTTGAAGAAACTATGAAATTAGTAGAAAAAGTTAGATATGCTCAGGCTTATAGTTTTAAATACAGCCCAAGACCAGGCACACCGGGAGCGGAAAGAAAAGATCAAGTACCAGAAGAGGTTAAAACAGAGCGCCTTCTTCGTTTACAGAAATTAATTAGTAAGCAACAACTTGAGTTTAACCAGAGTATGGTAGGCAAAACTATACCTGTTCTATTTAGCGATAAAAAAGGTAAACACCAAAACCAAATTATTGGTAAAAGCCCATATATGCAATCAGTGTGCATTGATGATCCTGAAGGTAAATACAGAGACAAAATAGTAAACGTGAAAGTGTTGGAAGCTCGGCAAAATAGTTTGTTGGGGTGTGCCTTTTACTGATTTTGAGCAGCGTTAAATATAAGTCTTAAGCAAAGAGTATTGAAAAAATGCAATCATAATCTTTTTCAAAAGTTACAAAGTTTAATTGCTACCTCTGCTGAACGGGTACCTTAAATCTACAAATAGTAGTCTTGAGCTTACCTATATCAATTTTTTGTACAAGATGAGTTAGTAATAACTTTATGTATAAAATTGAAGAAGAATAAAAATACAATAACGAGCATTAAATTAAATATTCCCACCTTTAAAAAACCCTCTTTATATATTTCTAAAGATTCTAAATAATTTATTTTACCATTTACTGAAGGAACTGACATAAATTTTGATATTGCAACTCCGGCTAGGTTAGAAAACGCTAATGACAGCATTACTATACCCATCACTACTCCTCTAAGGTTTTTGGGGGCTAGTGTAGTTGCTTGTTCTTGGACTAATGGAGCAATACATAACTCTCCCAGTCCCATAAAGGAGATAGCAATTATTAAATATAAGTATTCTACTTTACCTTCAATGTTAGAGTTTAAACATCCTATGTACAGTGTGAAAAAACACATAGCCATTGTCAGAAGGCCAAGGGTAAATATGGAAGTTGCATATTTTTGCTTAAACTTCATGTATGTTCCAAAAAGAAAGCCAAATATTATAATTGACAAAGGATTTATGGCTTGAGAAACTGAAGCTGGGATTGTTGTACCTAATACATGGTTAATAACGTTTCTTTCGGTGAATAAGTTAACCAAAGAGCCAAGCTGCATTTCTAAAGCAAAAAAACACAAGAAAAATACCACAAGAATAGATAATGCCACTAATTTTCGTCTTTGTTCTGCTGATAATTTAGATATTATATAAATAAATATGCCCAGAGCTGTTATTCCAATAAATATGAGCATATTAGTAAAAAATTCACTATATATAAGCATTTTAGCAATTATTGATGATGACAGAAAGCTTCCTATCAATACTATACCAAAAATTTTAATCCCTAATATGCGCTTATTCATAAGCTCTGGATAAGGAGAAAGGCCGCTATCTCCTAAAAGATTCTGAAATTTGAGAAAAAAGATTAGCCCTATAGACATCTCAATACCAGCTAAACCAAAGCTGTAGTGCCAGCCAAACAAGTGGGCTACATAACCACATGAAATAGAAGCCAATATTGCTCCAATATTCACACCTACGTAAAATAAAGTAAAGCCTCTGCTACGTTCAGGATCGTCTTTGCCATAGCATGAACTAAGTAAGTTAGTTACGTTCCCTTTAAACATACCAGTACCTACCCCTACAACAACATTGCAAGCATTGATTTTTCTCCATATGAAAAGAGTCTGGAAGCTCTTTTA
>NZ_JAPQLK010000182.1:0-6651 GCF_028981785.1 Wolbachia endosymbiont of Drosophila leontia | reverse complement strand
CCAGCTTGCAAATGATTGTCCTTTCCTTCATTTCTCTCCTATTACGAAGATTTTAAACAGGTTCTTAGGTATGAAATTTAAAACTTTCTTAAAAAAGGAACTATCATAGTAACCATACAAATATCTTGTATCTCAAGACCTTTGGTTTTTGTTGCTGAAAATGGTTGTATTATTTAAGTTATTAACAATATACAACACTAAGTTAATGTAATTTATTTGGAGATGACAGGAAAATTTATTGTAACTTTATATTCTAAATAGAATAAAGTTCTTTTGTTAGTGTTGTCCTTTTTGTAAAAAATATTCCTAATTTCTTCATCATTTCTGTGGGTAAGGTCATCTGCTTCTCTACCTCAAGTGGTTAACAAAGTTTCTTGTCACGAGGGACCAAATGGAAATCTGCTCGTTTTCACGCGAATTAATGTTACAAATTCTATACATTTCGTTACAAAATGGCATTCGCTTTCTCCATTATCCTTTACCTGCATTTTCATCAGCGTTCCTTGCGGTTTGCTTGCCATATAGGCGGAAATACAGGCTTACCCTGTTCCTTCTGTCATACAACAGTGGGTTAGGTGACTTCTCTATACCGGTGATTTGCGTACATCCAGAAATGAAAAATGTCACATTACCTTTTGGTCGGAGCTTATCAGCATCTTTAGCTCTTTAATCGTTACGATACTTATGAAGCTTCACTTACGTTCACCATACCACTAAGCCTAGCTCTCCAACCACACGATGCTTGTAGTTTATGCTCCTTTCACGATTGAGCATCTTCTTTTTCAAGAGGAGGTTCATTGTCCGCATCGCTTGGCACCAATCGGTTACCCGATTCGCACTGATGCGTAGACTCAGATGGCAAAACATCTGGTTTAATAAGTTTTAGAACTCTTTTAGTTTCTTTCTGAAGGAATTCCTCTCCTTTTAAACAATATGACCGAAGACTTTCAGGTCGCACCATTTCAATAATTAGCTGGGTTCCAGCAGAATCAGTACAGAAAACATCAACAATACTTTGTTTTTTAGAGGCAATCTCAGCATCCATGATAGTGCTGAGAAATTCTATTTCTTCTATTTCATCTTTGCCAGCGAAGCCCAATATATCATTGAGAAAGTGAATGAGAATATCTTTATTTTTCTCAGTGCCAAATATTCTCTTGAACGCGAAATTGTTTTTTGGATCGAGAAATTTCGAAAAGGCCATAATTAAATACAATTAGGAGACGAATAATTATACACTATTTTTCGCAAATGTTCAACCTCTGATTACTCCTTATTCTTTGCCCTTCCTGCACGCTTACGTTCATTTGGATCAAGGAATTTCTTGCGTAAACGTATAGATTTTGGAGTTACTTCCACCAATTCATCATCATCTATATACGCTATCATATCCTCCAGTGTCATTATCTTTGGTGGAGTGAGCTTTATAGCTTCATCACTACCTGAAGCTCTTACGTTTGTTAATTGCTTACCCTTTAACACATTTATCTCCAAATCATTGTCACGGCTATGCTGGCCGACAACCATGCCACAATATACCTTATCCTGTGGTTTAATAAACATAATTCCCCTGTCTTGCAAATTGAAAATTGCATATGCCACAGCCTCACCCTTATCTGTAGAAATTAAAACTCCATTGCGCCTTCCAGAAATTGGACCTCTATGTGGAGCATAACTGTGAAATAAACGGTTAATTATGCCTGTGCCACGAGAATCAGTTAAAAACTCTCCTTGATAACCGATTAATCCTCTTGATGGCACTAAAAACGTTAATCTTGTCCTGCCATTACCAGAAGGTCTCATGTCAGTTACTTCACCTTTACGGAAGCTGAGTTTTTCCATGATGATTCCACTATATTCATCATCTACATCAATTACTACTTCCTCTATAGGTTCAAGTTTTTTGCCATCTTCTTCCTTAAATAGCACTCGAGGGCGTGATACCGAAAGCTCAAAACCTTCTCTCCTCATATTTTCAATTAACACCCCAAGCTGTAGCTCACCACGTCCACCTACTTCAAACGCTTCACCGCTTGGTGCTAAAGTCACAGTAATTGCAACATTTGTTTCTGCCTCCGCGTATAAGCGATCCTTTATGGCAGTTGAGGTAAGCTTTGTACCTTCTTGCCCAGCAAAAGGTGAATCATTAACACTCAGAGTAATCGCCATTGTCGGCGGATCAACTGGAGTTGAGCTTACTGCAGTTGTAACCTCTGGTGCTGCTATAGTGTCTGAAACTGAAGCTTCCTCAAGCCCTGCAATTGCAATTATGTCTCCTGCCACAGCTTGTTCTACTGGAATGCGTTTCAAGCCAGAAAATGAGAGCAACTTAGTTAATCTTCCTCGTTCAATTACTTTGCCATCGAGGTCAAGCACCTTAAGATCTGAATTGACTTTTGCAATGCCCTGATAAACCTTTCCTGTCAATATTCTGCCAAGAAACTTATCAGACTCAAGTAGAGTGACCAACATAGCAAAAGGTGCATTTTGATTATAAACAGAAGGTTTTATATAATCTATAACCGTTGAAAATAATGGGCTTAAATCTTTTCTTTCATCAGAAAGCTCCTTAGCACACCAGCCATTTCTACCTGAAGCATACAACACTGGAAAATCTAGCTGCTCGTTGGTTGCATCAAGGTTAAAAAATAACTCATATATTTCATTTAATACTTCATCAATTCTGCTGTCTGGTCGATCGACCTTATTGATTATCACAATTGGCTTCAAATTTGCTTTTAGTGCTTTTGAGAGCACAAATTTTGTTTGTGGCATGGGACCTTCTGCAGCATCAACCAGCAGCAACACGCCGTCTGCCATGCACAATACCCTTTCTACTTCTCCACCAAAGTCTGCGTGCCCTGGCGTATCAATAATATTGATTTTTTCATCACCCCACATTATTGATGTGCATTTTGCAAGTATTGTAATCCCGCGCTCACGTTCTTGGTCGCCACTATCCATCACTCGTTCTTGAACTTCTTGATTCTCGCGGAATGTGCCACTTTGTTTTAACATGTTATCAAGTAAAGTAGTTTTACCGTGGTCAACGTGTGCGATTATTGCTATATTTCGGATCGATTTAAATTCGTTCATTTTCTATCATTTCAAAATTAATTTAGTAATAAGTATACATAAAATACACTTGGAGTAAATAACTAAAGCTGTGTATAAATGCTGTGTTTCCAAGATATTATAGGATTACTTCGTTAAATATTCCCTACTCCCAGGTTTTGTTATGGGTAGTTGTTTTAATTCACTTGGAAGTTCTTCCTCGCTGTAGTTTTTGATGTTCAGTTCAATCAAAGATATGACAGGAAAAGGCAGTTTCGTTTCACTATTTCTCTTTATCAAAGAAGCTTCAGCAACAACTTTACCTCCTTCCCCTTCTGCACATTCCACTGCTTCAAGTGAAGATTTACCTGTGGTTATTACATCTTCAATGAGCAATATTTTCTCACCCTTTTTGATCTTAAATCCACGGCGTAATTCAAACTTACCATTAACGCGCTCGCAAAACATTGTCTTTATTCCAAGCTGCCTGCCAATCTCATAACCCACAATTATTCCACCAATTGCAGGAGATAATATTAAATCTATGGAGCTATTTAATTCTTTTTTTATTTTATCTGCTAATAATGCGCAAACTTTCATGGCTCTGCTTGGATTTTCAAAAATCTTCGCACACTGTATGTATGTGTCACTATGCAGCCCGGATGATAAAACAAAATGCCCATGCAAAATTGCTTCTGCTTCTTTAAATTCTTTTATTATTAGGTTATTTTCGTCTAATATCATTTTTTAAGTTTCACTATTACATTCTTTATTAATTATCTGAGTGATACAAACATCAGACCACACATTTATTGCAGTTTCAAACATATCGATGATTGTATAAATAGGCAAAATCAGTCCCATAATATGCAGAGGAACATTCATTGACATGAGATAACTGGTTGCCATAAAATAGCACCCCATCGGCACTCCAGCGTTACCAATTGCAGCCCCTGTAGCTAAAAAAATCCATATCAACATTTCGCTTAAGGAAAATACGTATCCGTTCATTTCTGCAACAAACATTACAGCGATTAGTATAAATGCAGCACATGCATTCATGTTAATTGTTGTGCATATTGGTAAAATAAAAGACGATAATTTCTTTGGCACCTTTAGCTTGTTCTGCACACATTCTATAGTTGTTGGCAATGTTGCACTGGATGATTTAGAAAAAAACGCAAGTGTGAGTGCTGGCATAACCCCTTTCAGCGTTTGAATTGGTGATATGCCTTTATACCACATAAATAGCGGTAAAATCAGAAATGCCTGCACAAAATTTGCAGACATTATGCAAACAAAATACCATAAAAGATTGTAGAACTCACTACCGCCTTTTAATTCATGCAAAAAACAAGTAATAAAAGACCAAACAGCAAGCGGAATAAATTTTAATAACCCTTGAGCAATTTTAAGTAGCGTATCAAAAAGTGCAGAGAATACTTGATATAATATATCCTGCTTTTCTTTTGAAAGTGAAACAATAGCTCCGCCCATCAAAAAAGCGATTAATATGCTACCAATCATATTATTTTCAAGAAAAACTTGCACAAAATTAGAAGGAATGAGTGATTTTAAATATGAAAAATAACTGTGGTTATTGCTGTTAATACTCCCTATTGTATTACTTATGAAATTTTTTCTTGCTGGATCTATTAACAAATAAAACGATAATGCAACAAACGCAGCTATAATAGTTGTAAGCAGAGTATAAAATAGTGTTTTCTTAACTAAGACTTTGATTTCAATTGAGTCTTTGAGCCCGGAAATTGTGGAAACTATGGATAAAAAAACCAGAGGTAAGCTTATTAATTTGAGCAAGCTGATAAAGATATCACTAAATAGCTTTGCTATTTCAAATATGATTTCATTGTTTAGGTAGTAAGCAACTATTGCAAGCAGTATAGAAAAAAGTATTGCAAACTTGTGCATTGAAAATAAAACTTCAAAGTAACATTATACAATAATTTTGCTGTTTTGGAATCAGATTGATAGACAAAATAACTTTACAGATTAGGGAAAGATAAGAGGATGTGTTTATTCGGAGACAGTGTAAGATTTCTTAATTTAAATTTAGGTGCACTTAGCCCATTCTGGTGATAACAAATTGGAATAGATAAGATATGATAACTAACTCTTCTGCGAGTATATAGTTTTGCCGGACACAACAGTACGTACTACGTGTCCTTTTACTTTGCGACCATCGAAAGGAGAATTCTTTGATTTACTAGCAAAGTTGTCAGTTTTAATTTCCCATTCATGATTGAGGTCAACTAAAATTAAGTCTGCAGCAAGGTTTTTTTGTATACGACCACGTGGTATGTGTATTATATCTGCAGGCTTATATGTCAATTTTGCAAGCACATCAAGTAGACCCATTTGCCCACTGTGATAGAGTTCAAGTGAAAGGGGCAGCATTGTTTCAAGACCAACAATACCAAATGCAGCATTTTCAAGTGGTAGATCTTTAGAACTACGATCATGCGGAGCGTGATCAGTTGCAATGCAATCAATCACACCTGTCTTTAAACCTTCAACCATAGCTAAACGATCTTCTTCAGTGCGAAGCGGCGGATTCATTTTTGCAATTGCTCCATGTTGTTTTACTATATCTTCAGTCAAAGTGAGGTGATGAGGGGTTACTTCGCACGTAACATTTAATCCCAAATCTTTTGCACGTTTAATAGCATCAAGTGAATCTTTTGAAGAGACATGTAGAATATGGTAGTGCACATTTTCCATATCCTTCATTAGCAGTATATCACGATTTACCATAACCGATTCTGACGCACTCAAGATCCCCTTTACTCCCAATTCTTCAGAAATTTTACCTTCGTTGATTGCGCCACCAGCAGATAAATTTAAATCTTCTGCATGTTGAGCAATAGGAACATTCAGCATACTTGAATAAAGCAGCGCCTGTCTCATAATCATCGGGTTCATAACTGGCATGCCATCATCGGTGAACCCAACCGCACCTGCTTCCTTTAAAAGTGCCATTTCAGTCAGGTGTTCTTCCGAAGTGGTGATTTTAGCGTAAAATTCAACGTTTACATGTGAAGTTTCAAGTGCTCTATATTTCAAATATTTAGCCAAAATAACGCTATCAATTGCTGGAACAGTGTTTGGCTGACAAACTACAGTTGTAACTCCCCCCGCAGCTGCAGATTTGCTGCCTGTATATATAGTTTCTTTATGTTCCTGGCCTGGTTCACGAAAATGTACGTGAATGTCAATAAGGCCTGGCATTAGAACAAGCCCTTTACAGTCTATTGTTTTATCAACTCCACTTGTTGAAAATAATGATTCACCAAAGTCAACAATTTTATCCCCTTCAGTCAATAATGAACCTTTTATATCAAGTTTAGTTTCCGGGTCGATAATACGAGCATTGGTATACGCAATTTTATAGCCTTCCTTTTGCCCTGTTTGCAACAAATCCCAAGTTTGAGTCATTATATTTGAGTATCGATTATAAAATAAATTTAAAGTTTTTTTAATAAAACACAACCAAATTAAAACACAGACTAAGAACCTGTTTAAAATCTTCGTAATAGGAGAGAAATGAAGGAAAGGACAATCATTTGCAAGCTGGTG
>NZ_JAPQLK010000181.1:0-4393 GCF_028981785.1 Wolbachia endosymbiont of Drosophila leontia | reverse complement strand
AGCTTGCAAATGATTGTCCTTTCCTTCATTTCTCTCCTATTACGAAGATTTTAAACAGGTTCTCAGAAATGCTGTAGCATCTGACAACTTGCTGTCCGTCACGATTATGAGTTAAAATAACAACTTTCAGATTTCCTGTATTTCTATTTCTACCACGTGTATCAATACTATGATTATCAAAACGAAAATACATTCTCTCATTTGCATTTAAGATATTAGCATCATGTGCAGTAGCAAACATACTAAAAAAGAATACAGGAAGGAAACGACCTGCACTTACATGGTACAAGAAAGATGGACATTGATCTAAAAAAGATTCAAATCCTTGTCTGAATCCTTCAAGATCTCCATCCACCAAACTCCTAATAAGTCCATCACCATTACTCATACAAAATACCCCTTATTTACTACGACCAGAAACACCAAGAGTTCATAAGTGGATTACTTGTTACCACTAAGCGTAAAGACGCTTTTTTTCTTATAAGAAGAAACACCACTTACACTAGGAGTTCCAAGCTCAGACTGCGGACCATCATCAACTGGCAAAGTTGTTTCCTTACTACCATGAGCTTTAGATCGTGACCGTAAATTATTCCAAGGACCATCACCTACAGGACCAAGAGGTAGAGTTGTTTTCTCTAACTCAGAGAATAACTCTTCTGCAAACAGACCGTAATCTACATTTACTCTTTTACCTTCTCTACCACATAATCTAAGGTTTTCTATCATGACTTCTTTAAAAAGTTCAAACTTTTCAGGGAAGCAATCCTTGGCAAATGACATTATATCTAATATTTCTTTTTTCTCTATTTCTTTTTCCCTATCAGACTCATGACTATCTTCTCGCTTCCAATTGACTATTAATCCTGCAAGCATACCACTTACATGAACCGTATAATTAGAAGTATTAACGGCAGCCTTCTTGTGTTTATAAAAGTGATCACATCCCCAAATCTTCATAATAAGAGATCTAGCTTGAACACTTGACTCAGAATTTTTCAACATTACACTTGAGAGTGATGAAAGAAGAAGTTCATACTCTCGCTGTGAGAATATTTTGTCTGAATGGTCTCCTCCTGCTGAAACGTCTTTATAGCACCAGCACTGTACCAAATCATGAACTGTATCAAAAAAACATGACTCTATTAATTTAGCAAGAAGAGCATATACTCCCTTATCTTTCTGCAATAATTTCTGTAAAAGAGTATCTTTATCGACTATCTTATTTACACAAAAATCTAAAATAGGAGCATCTTTCTCAACAGATTGAACGCGAGATAGAGCAAGAATAGCTTCTGTGAGCTTCTTTTCTTTATCTTCTTCTTTCAACAGATTATGAAAATACTCTACTCCTTCACTCCACTTAAGTTTTACAGCACTGTCAAAACCTTCTACTGCATCATACTTCTTTAATTCCCCAGATTCTCTATCGATCCAGAAATCAAATACAGGACCTTTCCTTCGAATGCCACCCAAAAGCGAGTTTCGTATGTACTCATCAGTTATAGGATTACCTCTACTATCAAGTTCATCAGAAGAAAATCCATTTTTGTAGGATTCAAATGCTTTTTGAAAGAGTGGATGAATTTTATCTACCACACAGTAACTACAAGCCATCTCATATTTGCGAAGTGGATTATCTATTCCACCTATTTTTTCTTCAGTAAACCTTTAACCTAAAGCAGCATTATCCAACCTTACACCTGACCAGCAACCTTCATCTTGGAATACATTGTGCAAAAACTTCAACTTATCACCCTTAAAGTATTTTATGTGCTCCATAAAGTTATCTTGAAGGACTCCCACCCATCTCTTGATAGCTGACTTCCTCCCGGCAGCAACTGCTGGATCTGGATATTTAATAGCTTCCTGTAATTTTTTGGACATCGTAGCCCGAAGCTCTTTCTGTGTTGGCATTAACCCCTCCTATTAAGTATTTATATAAAAAAGGCATTGTACAGACATTAGAATGGATTGCAATATTAGAATTACTAGAATAGAGGGTTTAATAAAAAAACGTTATGGCTAAAACTTCTTTTCTTGAATTTTCTCAATATAATCAACAGAAAACCCTGTTATTTCAGCAATAACATCAATAGAAACACCCGCCTTGAGTGAATTTTTAGCCACAGCTATTTTAGCCTGTTTTTCGCCCTCTTCCCTGCTTTTTTCATGTCCGATTTGGATGGCTTCTTTATTTATGAGCTATATTAGCTGTGGTATTGTGTAGCAGATTATCCAACCTGGTGCTTCTCTACCTTTTTCCCACTTAGCAAACCTCATCTTTTCTTTTAGGTAATATTCTCTATAGGCTTTTATGGGACTACTACATTTATAGCGATCAGGCAGTGCTTGTATAAAAGTTTGTATATCTGCTGATTGAAAAATTAGCAAATCCTTATTACTATCACACCAATCTATTACTTCCTCTGATTTATGCTTTCTTTTGTATCGCTGTGTATACTCTTTACACAATTCTTTTCCGTACTCTATCAACCAACAAAAGTTCCCTTTCGATTGCCTAGCCCATAAAGAACAAGGATGATTGCTGTGAGTGAGTTTATATGGAACTGCTATATTCTGATCTGTGGTACTGACAAAAGGATTTGGCGCTTTTAATGCGATTGAAAAAACATTACTTAATAACTGAGCAGTTTCTAATGGCATTTTTACTATATGCTTATCACATAACATTTGCGCCGCAATTGCTGGGTTTTCATCTAGTACAAAGATGTTCATCTAGGTGTGAAAAGAGATAAAATCAGGTTAAGTCTTTGACTTCGTCAACTGTAAGACCAGTAGTTTGAGTTATAATATCAATAGAAACTCCTGCTTTAAGTAGGTTTTTTGTGACTTCAATTTCCCTTTCTTTTCTGCCTTTTCCATGTCCGATTTGTATGCCTTCTTCTCTACCTTTTTCAGTAGCATCATCGAGTTTTTGAGCGAGGACAGCCTGTTCATCAAGAATACGTTTTATTTCCTGTTCATAGGCAATAAATTCTTTTTCTGACCAGTTGAATCTATTTAGCTCTTCATAGGCCTTTTTAATTATTAGATCACTACCTATTATTTTTTCCAGCTCTTCTTCACTAGTCTCATCTGCATATTTAAAGAAGTAGATCCATTTTTCAACTATATTTGAAAGCTGATCCTCTTTGGTTTTTGGAAATTTTGGCAATTCAATAAATATGAAGTAAAAATCTTTTAGATCGTGTTCATTAGTATCTTCATCCCGAATAGTATGCTTTGATTTATACTCAGACTTGTCCGGAAACAGGATACAATCTGCTATAGCAATAAAGATAATTTCCTTAAGGTCTTGGTATTGATCACCTTTATCAGCTTGTCTTGAATAAGCTTTAGCAGCATAGTATTGAGCACGTTTTTCAAATCCTTTAGTTTTAGCAACTTGCATCTCGACGATCACTTGCATCCCATCTTCATCTCTACAGAGAACGTCAACAATACTTTGCTTTTTAGCGGCGATATCAGGGTCTTGAATAGTACTTAAAAACTCTATATCCTTTATTTGGTTTTTACCAGTGAAGCCAATGATGTCATTGAGGAAGTGAATAAGTATATCCTTATTTTTTTCAGTACCAAATATTTTTTTGAACGCAACATCATTTCGTACGTCAAGGAACTTCGAAAGAGCCATAAGAAATCAACCTAAAAAGCATTAATAATTATACACAATTCTGAAGAAATATTCAACGTTTTTATTTTCAGGTAAGATTCAAGAGTGTTGATGAAAAAAACGACCTTCAGAGGTGAGCTTAGAATGGTATTTTAAGCCTTGAATGTAGTTTTGGCACTCTTTTTATCAACTCTTCTGTAAAGCGCCTAAAAAGGCCAGCAAATGGATGTCATGAATTTGGAGCTGTAGGAGACATCAAAGATACGCTTTTTGGTGTACAACGATATCGCTCACATAACCACCTTGGTAAACCATCTGAAGCTTATGACCAAGAATTTAGCTTTAATAGCGTGGGCATCAAGTTATATCAGGCAACAGCTTTCGACAAAACGGATTGCTGTAGAGTTTTGGGCATCTGCTGTAAGCCTCTTTTTTATGTACATTTTTCTCGCAGTTGAATTGCAATCTAACGAAAAGAAAATTGCTACTTGTTGATTTGAGGCTTTCAGTGATGAAGAAGGTATAGGAAATAATAGCGTTTATTTTTCTCTCATGATTAGTTTATTAAATTCCTCTTCAGTTAAAATTTTAATACCTAGTTTTAAAGCTTTGTGATACTTTGACCCAGGTTTTTCGCCGACAATCAAGAAGTCCGTTTTATTTGATACACTTGAATTCACAATCGCGCCTAAGAACCTGTTTAAAATCTTCGTAATAGGAGAGAAATGAAGGAAAGGACAATCATTTGCAAGCTGG
>NZ_JAPQLK010000180.1:0-6577 GCF_028981785.1 Wolbachia endosymbiont of Drosophila leontia | reverse complement strand
GTCAGTAGCCACCAGATTTTTTCAGTTCCTATGCAACAAAGCCATCCCAGTGTCAAGCACTGGGATGACATCATAGGGGCGCTGGGATGACACCCTCCTGCTAGACAATGTTCGTACAGTTGTACATCTACCATGCAAGTTACCTGAAAATTGCAATGTTCGTACACTTGACTACTTGGATCTAGTATGATTTAATTAACCAAGAAGTAGGCATGAAAAAATTATGTAGTGAACCAGTTTGCATAACACCAGGAGGAAAATATGGATAGAAGGACGAGAATAGAATCAGACAGCTTAGGGGAAGTAAAAGTACCAAGTGAACATTACTGGGGAGCGCAGACTCAGCGTTCTTTAGAAAATTTTAAGATTGGCACAGAAAAAATGCCAGAGCCTCTGATTAAAGCATTAGCAATAGTAAAACTTGCAGCAGCACATGTTAACATGAAGCAGGGTAGCATAGATAATAAGGTAGGGGACGCAATCTGCGCAGCCGCAAAGGAAGTAATAGATGGCAAATTTAATAATGAATTTCCGCTTGTTGTTTGGCAAACCGGATCCGGAACGCAGACTAATATGAATATGAATGAAGTGATCAGCAATCGCGCAATAGAGATTTTAGGTGGTAATTTGGGTAGTAAATCTCCGATACATCCAAATGATCATGTGAATTATGGTCAGTCGTCAAATGACACCTTTCCAACAGCAATGCATATAGCAGCAGCAGACCAGATAAACCGCTTGCTTATTCCAAATCTTGAAAAATTGCATAAGGTCCTGGATAATAAGGTTCAGGAATTTAAAGATATAATAAAAGTAGGACGTACTCATCTGCAAGATGCAACGCCCCTAACACTAGGACAGGAGTTCTCTGGCTATGCAGTCCAGATTAAAAAGGGGATAGAGAGAGTAAAATCAACTTTAAGTGATATATATGAGCTTGCACAAGGTGGCACTGCAGTTGGCACGGGACTCAATACTAAAAAGGGTTTTGCTGAAGATTTTTCAAGCCAAGTTGCAGAAATTACTAACCTTCCATTTACTTCAGCAGGCAATAAATTTGAAGCGCTAGCGGCAAATGATGCTTTAGTTGAGCTCAGTGGAACACTCAATACAGTAGCAGTCAGTTTAATGAAAATTGCAAATGATATAAGGTTGCTTGGTTCTGGTCCAAGATGCGGAATTGGGGAAATAATGTTACCGGAAAATGAGCCTGGTTCTTCAATTATGCCAGGTAAAGTGAATCCAACCCAGTGTGAAGCGGTGACTATGGTATGCACTCAAGTTATGGGAAATCATGTTGCTGTAACCATTAGTGGTTCAAACGGTCATTTTGAATTGAATGTGTTTAAGCCAGTGATAATTTACAATGTTTTGCAGTCTATAAGACTTTTAGCTGACGCAAGTTTAAGTTTTACAGAAAAATGTGTAGTTGGTATTAAAGCAAATGAAGAGAGGATAAAAGATTTACTGAATCAGTCGTTGATGTTGGTCACTATATTAAATACGCATATAGGGTACGACAATGCAGCAAAAATAGCGAAGCTTGCTTATAAAGAAAATATCACTCTAAAAGAAGCAGCAGCAAAACTTCAACTGCTCACTGAGGAAGAGTTCGAAAGGATAGTGAAACCAGAAGAAATGGTAAATTATTTGTAACCGCTCACACTTAATTCTTCAATCTCACTAATAGAAAGGCCAGTAAACTTGACAATAGTGTTAACATCAACATTATTATCTTGCTTTGTCTACCTTATTTTGCCGCTCCCCTGAACGGATACGGTTTAAGACATAAGATCCTTTTTCATAGCTATACTACGTTATCCAGCGTCTGGGCACTGGTTTCTTGGTACTTATTCCGCAATAATTTTTCTTTCCTTCAATAAACTTTGCAGTTCGCCTTTTTCGTACATCTCGCGAGTGATGTCGCAACCACCAATAAACTCTTCCTTTATATATAATTGTGGAATTGTTGGCCAATCAGAAAACTTTTTTATAGATTCACGTATTTCATCATTCTCCAACACGTTAATATACTTAAACTTCACGTTCAATTTTTTTAGGATTGACACGACGAGTCCAGAGAATCCGCATTGAGGAAAATCAGAAGTGCCTTTCATATACAATACCACATCATTTTCTGTTATATCTTTTTTTATTTGTTCAAAATTGCTCATAAATTCACCTTATTTTTAAGTATTAGTTTCCAGTTGCAAGGCGTGTATAGACTGACCTTCCAGAGCTTTATATACCATTTTATGCTGTTCTATTTTTGTCTTTCCAAGAAAACACTTGGAGTTTATTTTTAAATGATAATGGTCATCATCTCCAGCAAGATCATGAATCTTTATATCAGCGTCGGGGAACGATTGTTTGATGATCCTCTCTAATTCGTGAATTGCAATAGTCATTGATTTGCTTTAAATTACAATACTTTCATTATAAATCTAAAACGATTGAGCGCAATAAAAAGTTGCTATCATAAAAAATAGAAGCATACTATAATAATGGAATGACAAATTATGCAGGGAGGCTTTGTGGTGGGCGAAAGATTTAAATTCACATATCTATTGGTTTTGCTAACTTTTTCATTTAGGTGCTTATCTTACGATGGTAAAATAAATAACTTAGAGGATGTTTACATCAAAGCTAACTATTTTGGAGCATTCTTCAATGCAATAGGTTCTCTAGAAGGAAAAGAAGATGCAGGTGACAATATAACAGAGGGGGTTTTTAGTTTTAATAAGAAGGAGCGAATTGAAGCTGGATACAGTCCTAAATATGTTCCAGGTTTTGCCGGTAGTGCTGCAATAGGATATTTATTCAAAAATATGAGAGTTGAGTTTGAAGGCTTATATTCTCAGACTAACTTATATGATGAAGATTATTCAGATAAGAAAAAAGCAAGATATATTGAACTTCGTCGTCACAATGATGCGTCTACTGGAGCGGAATGCAATTCACCTTGGAGAAGTGGAAAGGTTGATATTCACATTCAAGAAAATTGTAGTGTTGAAGCAGAGTTCAGAGCTGCATTTAAGATGAAAAATGAAGGTTTTAATAACTTAGCTGGAATGGTCAATGTATATCGTGATTTTAATATAGCAAAAATGCCATTCACCCCATATGTTGGTATTGGTGCAGGTGTAACTAGGGTTAAATTTCTAGGAAAAACCAGATATGCCTTGGCTTACCAAGCAAAACTTGGTATCAATCACCAACTTACAGCACAAACTCAAGCATTTGCTGGTTTACGCTATTTTGGTATCCTTGATAACCAATTTAAAGATATTGTACCAGGAATAAAGATACTAGCTGGTGAAGGATATACTCCTGCCGGTGGAGGAAGTAAAGTTGATGAAACTGCACGTGTTGAATCAACAACTGCAACCATTACCAATAGGTTTGGCATATATGGCTTAGAGTTTGGATTGGTTTATCACTTTTAACTTTATCCAATAAATTACATATGTGAAGATAGTAAATTCAGCGTGCTGAGAACATTAGAAAGACGAGATTTTAATTGATTTTCATATTTACTCCAATCTTGTATTGCCTTTCTTGCAACACCTGAATCAATTGCAGCTTTTGCAACAGCAGGAGATACTATAGAAATTAATCTTGGGTCAAATGGAATAGGTATTATATATTCACGTCCGTAGCTCATTTTACGACCGCCATAGACTGCAGATATCTCACCTGGTACTGGCTCACGGGCAAGCTTTGCTATTGCATCTGCAGCTGCAATTTTCATTTCATCATTTATTGTTGCTGCATGTACATCAAGCGCCCCTCTAAATATGTAAGGAAAACCCATTACGTTGTTGACTTGGTTGTTGTAATCTGACCTACCAGTTGCAATTATTGCATCTGGCCTTACAGATTTTGCAAACTCAGGCCTTACTTCTGGATCGGGATTGGCAAGAGCAAAAATAATCGGGTCTTTGCCCATACTCTTTAACATCTCTTCATTTAACACATCTTTTGCAGACAGTCCGATGAATACATCAGCGCCTTTTATTGTATCAAGTAGAGAACGTTCGGAAGTATCAATTGCATACTTTTCCTTCCACTCATTCATGTCCTCGTTTCTACCTTTGTATATTACTCCCTGCTTATCGCACAGCACTATATTTTTAGCGCCCATGGACTTTATTATTTCTAAACATGCAATACCGGCTGCTCCAGCTCCATTCATAATGATCTTAACGTCCTCTAATTTCTTTCCGACAATATCAAGAGCATTTTCTATGCCAGCTGCAACAACCACCGCAGTTCCATGCTGGTCGTCATGGAACACTGGAATATCCATCAGTTCATTCAGGCGTTTCTCTATTATAAAACAATCGGGAGATCTTATATCTTCTAAATTTATTCCTCCCCAACTTGGTCCAAGATATCTTACTGCATTGATGAAATCTTCTATATTTTCTGTATCAACTTCTATATCTACTGCATCAATATCAGCAAAACGCTTAAATAAAACAGCTTTGCCTTCCATGACCGGTTTTGAAGCAAGAGGACCAATATTACCAAGTCCAAGCACTGCAGTACCATTTGAAATGACAGCAACACAGTTGCTTTTTGCCGTATAATCATAAACAACCTCAGGATTTTTAGCTATTTCAAGACACGGAGCTGCAACGCCAGGGGAATAAGCAAGTGACAAATCATACTGGGTAGATAAAGGTTTTGTTGGCATGATTGAAATTTTACCAGGTTTACCACCTCTACTGTGATACTTAAGTGCCTCTTGTTTTGTGGTACTATCCAAATCATCGTTCATCATTACATCCTTATATTTTAAGCTTGTATTTTTTAAGTATATGGAGTTTTTATGAATGTTCAATTGTAAACTATTAACTTGTGAACTCTGGTGTACTTCTGTATAAGTTTACCTACTACGTAGAATGGTATTACATGCTTAAGAAAAACGTGCCTAATTTGCTTACAATTTCTCGTGCACTTGCAATACCAGCCATAATATTAAGTTTTTATATAGAAAATAAATACGCAAGCCTGATAACAATATCAATCTTTATGTTTGCATGCATTACGGATTTTTTTGATGGTTACCTGGCGCGTGCGTGGAAAGTCCAATCAAAGTTTGGCAAGCTATTTGATCCAATTGCTGATAAATTAATAGTGGTTTCAACGATAATTATGCTAATTTATAAGCAAAAGATAAATGATTTTACAATAGTACCGTCGATTATCATCATCTGTCGGGAGATATTAGTTTCGGGTTTACGGGAGTTTCTGATAGCTACAAATGTTAATCTACCTGTAAGCAAAGCTGGAAAAATTAAAACGTTTCTACAGATGGTTGCTGTAGTAGCGCTAATAATGAACGATTATTATATGATTCAATATACAGGTGCGATTTGTTTATGGGTTGCAGCTATTATAACTATGTGGTCAGGCTATAATTATATCCTAGCCGGCATCAAACAGATTGATTAAATCTCCTAGGAAATAGTTAATAGACAGGAGTAGTTAATATCTTAGTGATATTGACTCAGAAAGCAAAAAGGTGTATAATTGTATTAACTTACAACTAATTAGGTTAATATTATGAAAATACCTAGTGGCAAATTTTCTTCTACCAAAAAGGTTCCAGGAAAGAATAAGAAAAAAAGAGATTTTGAACCATTAGAAGAGTTTTTTTGGGATTTTTGGCCAACAGTTGATAAAGAAGTCAAAAGAGAAAGGCTAGAACAAGAACTATTAACACTAAAAAAAAGAGAACTATATAGACAATGTGCATCATTGGTAACAGTGGTTCCATTTGCATTATTTATGGCTATTGAACTGGAAAAAATATGTAGCGATCAGGTATTACTTGGCGTGATAAGTGGCGCGCTAAGCCACACTATGTTACCTTTCATGGTCCTATCTCTTATTTGTACGCTATATTTAATTTACAATAATAGGAAAATAGCACAAAAAGAACGAGAGTTGAAGAATATTGAAAATGGAGAGGAAGTAAAGGAAAAAGAGCACAATATTTCTGATATAGGTCAGTGTTTGATCTATATTGAGGCTATAACAACTGCACTGGTTATTGTAGGTATGATAATGGGTGAAACATCTTCACTTGAAGCATCGGAGAATGCAATTTTATTTCTTGCCAATGCAATTGCCTTTCTTGCAACTCTTGTTTCTTATATTGATAAGCATGAAAAAAATAAGAAAAAGGAAACAGAAAAGTTTGATCTTGATGAGAAATCTAGCAAGAAAACTAGCAATATGTCTGTAGCCGGATTGGCGCTTGCTGGTTCTTCTGTATTTTTAATAAGAAGGATAATGTTAATAGCATTAGCATCGTCCTTAAATCCTGCTGTTGGACCTACTTTAGGCTTGATAGGTATTGCACTTTTTATGGTTGTACAGGTATTAACTATACATTCCTACAGCAAGACGCTGAAAGATCCAAAAGTGGAAGGACGAGGTGAATCAAGAAATGCAGGTAGTTCTGATCGTAGTTATAGAGAAGAAGGACCGGCTATTGCCTAAGAACCTGTTAAGGATCTCGAAAATATGAGGTAAAATAAGCATAGTTAAGAAAGAGGTATATCTA
>NZ_JAPQLK010000179.1:0-3141 GCF_028981785.1 Wolbachia endosymbiont of Drosophila leontia | reverse complement strand
TAGATATACCTCTTTCTTAACTATGCTTATTTTACCTCATATTTTCGAGATCCTTAACAGGTTCTAAGGCCCTTTAACAGCTCTTCAGGAGAAGAAGAACAACTTCCATACACAACCATATTTAGAAATGGCCTGTCCCACCCAGGTGGAGCATCATTTGGTAAAATAGCCTTAGTTTCCAGAATAATTGAAGATTTTAAATTTTTAAAATAGCGTTCCTGCAGTAACTGAGCAGCCTTTTGTAAATGGGAAAAGCGATCCCCCATATTTGAGCCAATAGAAATGTAAATCATTCTTGCAACGCATTACGATAAGTAAAGAAAACACCTCCATGCACACTGGGGACAGGTGGTGCAACTTTGTGAATAGTTACGCCTATAGAAGAAATAATAAGCTTTTTTTGCATCACAAGGTTATTAATGGTCCTGTATATATCATGAGTTAAATGCTCGATTAAGTTGAATTGCTTGCTTTGAACGAGAGATTGAATACTCTGAACTACCTTCAAGTAGCATATAGCATCCTCAAGCCGGTCAGTTGTAAGTCCTAAAGGGGGGGATTTAAAGGTAAAATCAATATTAACACTAACTAATTGAGAATGATACTTCTCTTCTGCACTATAGCCTAAATGAACCCAAAGCCGTAAGTCAGATATAAGAAGATTACATGCAGACATTGCATTCCAACATCACTGAGTTTAAGCTACTTACAACTACTAACACACGCTAGCATTCATCGTTCCATCAAGAAAACCCCACAAGAGCCTTGCTCCCTTTTGAGTACCCTGCATAACTTTATCTTGCTCTTTTTCATCTAGATCTTCAATAAGATTTGCACATTCCTCAGAATGCCATTCATCAGCATGCATATGGACCGTAAAAAATTGAAGAGAACGCTCATCACTTATTGAATAGTGTTTTTTTAAACCTTCAATTTTAGACTTGGAAACCTCTGGAGTTTGACGTTCGTAAGCGTACAAGGCTCCAAGACCTGCTGCAAAACCTGATCTTACAATGTCAAAGTGACCATCAATTAATTCTTGTGTCTCCTTAATCTGTGCACTTTCACGAAGATCAGATCGCGCAACGCCAAGCCCTTCAGCAAAACGCTTCCATAACTCTGGATGATTTTCATCACCTTGTTCCTCTTCTGTTAAATTACCAAGTAAAACCTGTCGCATTTTTAGATCTGGGCACAGAAAATGTATACCACTGATGTAACGAGGAAACGCAGCAACGTGGTGATAATATTCTTTAGCATGGGTTTGTAAAGCTTGCAAGCTTAAGCTTCCTGTATTCCATGATTGGTAGAATGGATGATTTAGTAAGTGCAATTCATCTAACTTGTTATTTAGAGACTTAGTAAATTTCATTATTTCCTCTGTTATATCAACATATAATTCATATACTATAGTTCTCTCATTGTTACGATCATGCTAACAATGGTGGGATTGGTAGGACTCGAACCTACGGCCAATTCGTTATGAGCGAACTGCTCTAACCGACTGAGCTACAATCCCTTTTATCAATATTTATAATACACACAAAAGCAAATTTGTCTATTAGCTTATTTCACTATCAACCCAACTTAGCAAATCATTTGTTGCACCAATTTTGCGTGCAATTTCCTTACCATCTTGAAATATAATCAAAGTAGGTATAGATTGAACCCCATACTTACTTGGCACTTCAGTTTCTCCATCTATATCGAATTTGCAGATCTTAATCTTGCCCTTTCTATCCTTAGCCAATTGTTCTATGCGTGGCATTAGACTTTTGCATGGCCCGCACCATTCTGCCCAAAAATCTACCAGCACGAACCCTTTATAGTCAGTGACTTCAGATTTGAAATTTTGATCATTTACCGATGTTATATCATCACTCATAAAATACCTAAATTTTTGTAAAATATAGCGCATCAATTAGCAACTAATCAACTAAATTCTTACCGCAGAGCTTGAAAAATTGCCCTAAAGTGTTTTGCACAAACAAAAAACTTCTATTACATCTGGTGGTTAAAGATATCCACGTTTTCCCAACCCATTAAGTCTAACTCAATACGAGTAGGAAGAAATTCAAAACACTTTTGGGCCAATTCTTTTCTATTTTCACGTTCCAGCATTAAGTCTAGCTTTTCCTTTATCCTATGGAGATACAAAACATCAGATGCAGCATAACTTTTTTGTTTGTCTGTTAAATTTTCATTTCCCCAATCAGAAGATTGCTGTTGCTTATTTAGTTTGGTATCAAGCAGCTCTAAGCACAACTCTTTTAAGCTATGATTATCTGTGTAGGTGCGAACCAAACGTGAAGCTATTTTTGTGCAATAGCACGGAAGCGCCCAAGTTTCCAAGTAATAACGTATTATGCTCGCATCGAATCGCGCGAAGTGAAATATTTTAGTTATATTTTTATCCTCTAATATTTTTCTTAAATTTGGCGCTGTATAATCGTTCTTAAGTTGAACTAAGTGAGCGTTGCCATCATTAAAAGAGAGCTGCACAAGGCATAATCTATCTCTGCTATGAAGTAGCCCCATTGCCTCGGTATCAACAGCTATAGACCTTATATCATCTGGTATTGAACTAGCTGGCAAGTCGTCTTTATATAAAAATATTCCCATAAAGCTTTGTGGAATAATTAAAAACTTATGATAATCAAAAATAAGCCTTAAGTATACGAAAAGATCATAGAAGGAACCACGCAAGTTTATGGGCTCTCACATTTTTCGTGTACACGGGGTTTACAAATCGCTGTATATGCCTATAATTAAGTAAATTTAGGTTAATTTAATTGCGGGAGTAGCTCAGTTGGTAGAGCGCAACCTTGCCAAGGTTGAAGTCGAGGGTTCGAACCCCTTCTCCCGCTCTTTACTTTCAAAATCATTTCGTCAAAAATCCCTTGACAAACTCCGCCAGCCCCCTTATCATGAGACTGGAGCTATTTATTTATCTTCTCTGTACAGATTAAATGACAAAAAAACTCGCGTATCTGGCGTCCCATGTTTAATTTTTTGCACTATGTCCACCTTATGTCTTTATAAAATTTCTAGGTTTTTACCTAATATAAGCCGAAATGCGCTATTTAAAACATCAAAAAACGCCGATTTAAAAAATGGATAGTGAATAACTAGCTACCCTAG
>NZ_JAPQLK010000178.1:0-2674 GCF_028981785.1 Wolbachia endosymbiont of Drosophila leontia | reverse complement strand
ATAGATATGCCTCTTTCTTAACTATGCTTATTTTACCTCATATTTTCGAGATCCTTAACAGGTTCTAAGAGGTCACATATTACATGGCCCTCCTGGAAATGGTAGAACACTTATCGCTCGTGCAATTGCAGGTGAATCAAATACGAATTTCATAAGCATCTCAGGTCCTGAAATTATTGGAGTATATATTGGTCATGGTGCACATGCTGTACGCGAGCTTTTTAAAATAGCAAAAAAATATTCTCCTTGTATATTCTTTATAGATGAAATAGATGCAGTTGCTCAAAAAAGAAGTACCGCTAATAACTCAGCTTACCATTGTCGAGAGAGTTTAACACAGTTGTTAACTGAAATAGATGGATTTAAGAGCAGAAAAGATATAATAGTAATTGGTGCAACTAACCTTATCGGTGGTATAGATCCAGCACTTATTAGACCTGGACGTTTAGGTCAGAAGGTTTATGTCCCTAATCCAAACATAGAGGTGAGACAAAGGATATTGGAACTTTATATGCGAGGTACAAAAACTGATGAAAAGCTAAACCTCCAAGACATTGCAGACAAGACTGAAGGCTATTCTGGGGCTGAATTAGAGCAATTAGTGAATGAAGCAAAAACTAGCGCTGGTGCGCAAAGACGGCTTATAGTGAGTGAGGAAGATTTCAGTTACGCGCTTCACAGGTTAAGTCCAGAACAAGAAAGAGATAGAATAAGGTTAGTTTCAAACGTGAAGACACAGACAGAAGTATCTTGTTCTATTTAGAGTATAAAACTATCATAAATTTTTCTGTTATTTCCAAATAAATTGCTATTAATTTAACAACATACATTACTAAAAGCTTAAATAATCCAGCCATTTCCAGCAACAAAAAACAGCAAGCGTGAGAAGATTTTTTTTTGGAATGAGTTGGTCATGATGTTTGTAAAACTTAATTTGTACACTTTACTTACCCCCAGTAATTCTGATATAGTTACTTTAGTTAAAGTCTATAAAAGTTTACAAATGGCAACCTTAAGTGTAAGAGAAGCTTTATGCACAGCAATTAGAGAAGAAATGCAAAACGACTCTGATGTGCTTATCATGGGTGAAGAAGTTGCAGAGTATGATGGTGCTTATAAAGTAACGAAAGGATTACTGAAAGAGTTTGGAGAAAACAGAGTAGTTGATACGCCTATTACCGAACATGGGTTTGCTGGCCTTGCTGTTGGAGCGGCATTTGCTGGATTAAAGCCAATAGTCGAGTTCATGACTTTTAATTTTTCTATGCAAGCTATTGACCAAATTGTGAATTCCGCAGCAAAAACAAATTATATGTCAGGCGGACAACTTGGATGCCCTATAGTATTTCGTGGACCAAATGGCGCTGCAGCAAGAGTTGCTGCACAACATTCTCAATGCTTTGCAGCTTGGTATTCGCATATACCGGGGTTAAAAGTAATAGCACCCTATTTTGCCTCAGATTGCAGAGGTCTGCTTAAAGCTGCAATTCGTGACCCTAATCCGGTAATATTTCTAGAAAACGAAATAGCTTATGGACATGAGCATGAAGTTTCTGACTCTGAGCTATCAAACAAAGATTATCTACTTGAGATAGGCAAAGCTGCTGTTATACGGGAAGGAAAGGATGTAACTATCACTGCTTTTTCATTAAAATTAATGGATGCCTTAAATGCAGCAGATTTACTTTCGAGTGAAGGTATAGAAGCTGAAGTTATTGACCTCAGAACCTTAAGACCACTTGACACTCAAACTGTTATTAACTCTATTCAGAAGACTAATAGGTTAGTTAGTGTAGAAGAAGGATGGCCATTTGCAGGAATAGGAGCAGAGCTGTCAGCCGTTGTTATGGAACAAGGATTTGACTACCTTGATGCTCCAGTTGTACGTGTAACTGGCAAGGACATCCCCTTACCTTACGCTGCAAATCTAGAAAAAAAAGCATTACCGCAAGTGGAAGATATAGTTGAAGCCGTGCATCAGGTCTGTTTTAGAAAAAAATAGTTCTTTTTTGTGTCTCCTGTTCCGCATTGGTCCATCAAAGAAGTATTTCCAGTGCCGCCTATACCACCCATTACTTTTATGACGATAGTTTTAGCACCGAAAAATACAGCACAAAATATACCGAGTGCAAAAAGAGCTGGCCATGGCATTCTACCAAATATCGCAAGCAAAGCTGCACCTATTATCACTACGGTCATAAGTGGTCCGCCTATTCCCCAAACGTAGCCAATAATGTTACATATTACTTGAGCAGTTGTATCAGTATTAGTGTCAGCGGCAGCACTCCCAACATGAGAAAAAGAAATAAATAATACTATAAAAAGAATATTAAAAACTTTCCTAGGGTTCATCTCTATACCTTAAATTTAGATATTGCAATTATACCTAAAATACTATAATTTTTAGTAAAACTAGCATAAAGATTGAATAACAAACGGTGCCACAAAAGTAGTTGATACACAACTGCACAAATATTGTAATATAGACATAGTAAACGATATTATTCCAGTGCTTGACGCTGGAATCCAGACTTTAATTGTTATATTTGTAAATAAGTCTGGAACGTTCATCTCAAATGCAGTATTTTTGTTGAAATAGCTCAACTGGATCCCAGTGGGCTTTGTTGCATCGCTACTTATGAAAGGCTAACTATAGTTAGGATTATAAGTAACC
>NZ_JAPQLK010000177.1:0-933 GCF_028981785.1 Wolbachia endosymbiont of Drosophila leontia | reverse complement strand
AGAGGTTGTCCGGAAACTAGTAAATTCAAGCATATTCCCTCTTTAACATAACCCTACTCATAGCTAGGTATATGAAATTCTCAGTGGATGTTGTGAGTAAATCATACTCCTTCGATAGCCTTCTATTCCTATTAACCCAAGCAAAAGTCCTTTCTACAACCCATCTTCTTGGCTGTACTTTAAACCCTTGTTCTCTTGTTGGTAGTAGCTCAGGTGGCGTATCTTTGTGCACCCAAAATCTACATGGAGGCCTTTTAACAATTTCAATATCTATGTCATATTCTTCCTTTATGTGATTCTTTAAATTTCTTCCTTGGTATCCCATGTCAGCCCACATTTTTTTAACTTTAGTATATTTTGTTCTCATATTGTTTAATGCTATTTTAATACCATCTCTATCATTTTCGTTAGCAGCACCTACGTAACAACCTAGTATAAAACCCTGAGTGTCTGTAATTATATGCCTTTTTCTACCCTTTACTTTTTTACTTCCATCATAGCCTTTGATCCCCCCTTTTCTGTAGTCTTTACAGATTGACTATCTACTATACAGGCACTCGGCTGCTCATTCCTTCCTATTTTTCTTCTACTATATTTTGTAATTTCATAATTCATTTTCTCAAAAATTCCCTGCTTCTTCCATTGCCTGAACTGCTCATACACAGTCTTCCATAGCGGAAAATCATTTGGTAAATACCGCCATTGACACCCTGTACGCAATACATAGAAAATTGCTTCTAATATTTCTCTTTTGCTATACTTTGGCGGCCTTCCTCCTTTCTTGTATGATACTCTGAAGTGTTTTTCTATTCTTGACCATTCCCTTTCGCTTAGATCTGTTGGATACTTTTTTCTCATCTTTACCCCGTACTAAAATTTCAGATATTATAGCCTTTTACTTGTTTCCGGACAACCTCTAAATTTATGAAGCTA
>NZ_JAPQLK010000176.1:0-573 GCF_028981785.1 Wolbachia endosymbiont of Drosophila leontia | reverse complement strand
TTGGTTGCGGGGGCAGGATTTGAACCTGCGGCCTTCAGGTTATGAGCCTGACGAGCTACCGGGCTGCTCCACCCCGCGGTGGTGTTTTATTGGGTGGACTGGAAGACCTGGCGGCGACCGACTTTCCCACGACTTAAGCCGCAGTATCATAGGCGCTGGGGGGTTTCACGGCCGAGTTCGGGATGGGATCGGGTGGATCACTCCCCGCCATGGCCACCAGGTCATCCAGTCCACCCTGAGTGGGGTGGTGTGGATGCGGTTGGTGTTTATTTAAAGAGAGGTTTTCTGTGTGACGCGTGCATGGATGATTTCTGTGCACGGGCTGTCCTTTTAAGGGGACAGTATGAGAGTGAGCCTATAGAGCGATTAGGACCAGTTAGCTGCACGCATTACTGCGCTTCCACACCTGGCCTATCAACGTGATGGTCTATCACGGCTCTCAGGGAGATCTAGTTTTGAGGTGGGTTTCCCGCTTAGATGCTTTCAGCGGTTATCCCGTCCACACTTAGCTACCCGGCGGTGCCGCTGGCGCGACAACCGGTGCACCAGAGGTATGTTCATCCCGGTCCTCTC
>NZ_JAPQLK010000175.1:0-4624 GCF_028981785.1 Wolbachia endosymbiont of Drosophila leontia | reverse complement strand
ATAGATATACCTCTTTCTTAACTATGCTTATTCTACCTCATATTTTCGAGATCCTTAACAGGTTCTAAGGTCAAGTAATATTTTTATCATAGCATAGAAAATTTATGTTCGTAAACAAAAAATTTTGGCGTAAAATTGCCGTATTTACTTAATTGTGCTATAGCTAAAGTAATTTAGGTTTACCGACCATCGTCATTCCGCTGCTTGTTAGAGGGATCTAGAGATACCGCGGCGGTATAACGTTGCTAGCTTAAGGTTTAAAATTGAGAAATATTTATGTTAAAAGAAAAATACGGCTTTAAAGAAGTTGAAGACAAATACAACATATTATGGGAAGGTAGTAAAGTTTATAAATGGAATGGTGAAAAGGATAACACTTTCACTATAGACACGCCTCCACCGACAATATCGGGAAAACTCCATATTGGCCATATATTTAGCTATTGCCACACGGACTTTATTGCAAGGTTTCAGCGCATGCTGGGAAAAGATGTGTTTTACCCAATTGGGTTTGATGATAATGGGCTTCCCACTGAAAGATTGGTTGAGCAAACCTATAAAACCCGCGCAAAAGAAGTTGGCAGGGAAAAATTTATAGAGATGTGCCATGAGGTTATTGAAAAATCAAAGCAAGAATTCAAGGAACTATTTAAATCGGTCGGCATTAGTTATGACTGGGATTTGGAATATCACACGATCAGCAAGGAAACTGTGACGCTTTCACAGATGTCGTTTATTGATCTATATAACAAGGGATATGCATATAGAAAAATGCAGCCTATCCTTTGGGACCCGGTTGATAAAACAGCAATTGCGCAAGCAGAAATAGAAGATAAAGTTTTTGAGTCATCCTTAAACACGATAGTTTTCTCTACTCAAGAAAATGAGCAGATCAATATTGCAACTACGCGACCTGAACTACTTCCAGCATGCGTTGCAGTTTTTTGTCATCCAGAGGATACGCGCTACACTCATCTGATCGGGAAAACAGCGGTAGTGCCAATAACAGAGGAGAAAGTTCCAATAATAGCAGATGATAAGGTTAAAATAGATAAAGGCACCGGGCTTGTTATGTGTTGTACATTCGGTGATGAACTCGACATATATTGGCAGCAAAAGCATAACCTGCCGATGAAAATTATCATCGATCAGGATGGGAGGATGAATCTAGATGATGTCATTCCACCACACCCCGGCGTCATGAAAGTAGCTGACACTGGAATCTACGATGAAATAAATGGATTGAAAGTTACAGCAGCAAGAAAGAGGATGATTGAAATCTCGAGTGGAAAAGGACTTTTGATAGAAAGCACTAACATTTCTCATTCTGTTAAGTGCGCAGAAAGATCTGGTGCATCACTTGAGATATTACCTACTTATCAATGGTTTATCAAGATTTTAGAGCAAAAAGCTCAAGTATTAGATAAAGTAAAAGAATGCAATTGGCACCCAAGCAATATGCGTAAACGTATGGAAGTGTGGATAGAAGGGCTAAATTGGGACTGGTGCATCTCAAGGCAGCGCTATTTTGGTGTGCCATTTCCAGCGTGGTATTCTAAACGTAAGGGAGAAGAAGGTAAAATTATTCTAGCTGAAATAAAGGCCCTACCTATTGATCCACTCAAAGATTTGCCAAAAGGGTATAGCAAAGAAGAGATTATCCCAGATCAAGATGTAATGGATACTTGGGCCACAAGTTCAATTACTCCTCAACTGAGTGCACTGGCAGTAAACAGTGAGTTTAGCTTACCAAATCATCGCTATGATACGATATTTCCTGCAGATCTGCGCAGCCAGAGCCATGAGATAATCAGAACTTGGGCTTTTTATACTATTTTAAAGGCACATTATCATGCAAATTCTTTACCTTGGAAAAACATTATGATCAGCGGTTGGTGTTTAACCGATGATAAGAAAAAGATGAGTAAATCAAAGGGTAACATCATCACTCCTCATGTAATACTTGAAACTTATGGAGCTGATGTAGTGCGCTATTGGGCAGCGAACTCAAGGCTTGGAGTTGATACAGTCTACTCTGAAAATATATTCAAAATTGGCAAGCGCCTCGTTACAAAACTTTGGAACGCTAGCAAGTTTGTTTCCATGTTCATGGAAAAGCATCAAACAGTAAGCATAAATTCCATCAGTGAGACGATGGATAAATGGATACTGTCTAAGCTGTACAAAGTAATAGGTAGAGCAACGAATAACCTATTACAGTTTGAATACTGTGAAGCTTTGAGTGCAGTAGAAGAATTTTTTTGGAAGGATTTTTGTGATAACTACTTGGAATTAGTAAAAAAACGCGCGTACGGAAGCAGTGAAGCAACCTTCAGTGTAAAACAAAGTTTGGCATATGTACTGAATATTATTTTGCGGTTATTTGCACCTTTCTTGCCTTACATTACAGAAGAGATATACCACCAGTTGTATAGTTATAATTCTGTACACAATCAAAGTAATTGGCCGAGCAAAGAAGAACTTATCTACGATAAATATTCAGAGGAAATGGGAGATAATGTTATTCAGATATTAAACATTATCAGAAAGATGAAGGCAGATAATAATGTATCAGTTAAGCATCTGATAAAAAAGTTGATGATAAAAGCGAGCGTACAAGAGGATAAGTTGGATCAATCCGCACAGGATGATTTGCAGGCAGTGTGCAATGCGGAAACGATAGAGTGGATGCAGTCTGAGCTTGAAACTGAAGACGGGAAATACATAGTGAATATAGACTTATACTGATTTTTATAGCTTCACTTCCTTTGATATCTATGCTATCATAGTCATTATTGATTGTGAGAGAATAATAATGGGGGATTTATATAATAAAGCCAATGCACCATATCTTATAGCTGGTGCTCTTGCTACTTTGGTATTGCTTGCGTCTGGGACACTTGCTGTTGCCCCTTATGTTAAGTTCTTGTCTTCAGTTGCAGCCTTTAATGTAGCTGTTGCTTTGAGTTTGTCTATACTTTCTATTTTGGTGCTTGCACTTTCATGTAAAATAATTAGTAATAATAAGAAAATAGAGGTTGAGAAAAATAAATTTGCTGAAAAAGAGCAAGAGTTAGAAAGCGTAAAACAACAATCAGAGAGTAGGGTACAAGAGTTAGAAAGTAAAATAGCTCTGGGAGAAAAAGCTAAATAAGCTGCAAATAAAGAAGTGAAGGAATTAAAAGATCAATTAACTCGAGAAAAGCAAGATTTGGAAAGCGAAATTGCAGGGTTAAATAAGGAAATAGAGCAGTTAAAGACACAACAAGATGATGCACAGCAAAAATTAGATGATGCTACAAAAGAGTTAAATAATAAAGGTAATCAAATCCGAGAATTAGAGGGTAAGATAGGTGCCCTTAATAATAAGAACAAAGATTTACACGATGAAAATACAGAATTGAGTGCAAAAGTAAAAGGTCAGTTAAAACATAAGGAGGAGATGCTTTCTCTTGAACACCAAGAGTTACGTGATGAAAGTACAAGATTGAATGAAAGAGTAGATTCTTTAATGGGGGAATTGTGTCAATGCAAATTAGAAAGTGAAAAGAATAAGTTATGTTTAAAGTCAGAATATGAAGATGAGTTACGCTTAAGATTGGAATATGAAGATGAATTAAACTTGGAATTAGAACATAAAAGTAGGGAAGCTTCTTCTCTGCGTACTCAATTAACTATGTTAAGAAAAAAAGTAGAAGTAGAAGAAGTAAAACAATTAAAAACTTTAGAATCGTAAGAACAACATGAGAGCTCAGAAAGCGACATAGAAGAATTAGAGAAGAAGTTATGCCAGTCGGAAAAGGAAAAGAAAGAATTAGAAGGTAAAGTTAGTGATGAACGTCAAAAGCGCACTGATCTTGAAAGTAAAGTTGATAAATTGTGTACAAAGGAGAAAGAGTACTTATCTAAAATTGAGGAGCTGAAAAAGGAGTTATTATCTTTACAAAAAGAAGAGAAAGAATCTGATAACACATTAACAACAGTGAAGGATGATCACGATAATAAGGTGAAAGAATTAAACAGTTCACTTTTGGAGCAATCCTCTCAAATAGAACAACTTCAAGAAGATTTGTCGAAAAAGAAACAAGAAGAAGTGCTTTTTTTGCAACAGGCGATAGAGTATATAACAGATGAGGTAGAAAAATTAGTAAGGGAAAATGAAGTGATCAGAGATGATGATAAAAAAGTAATATTACAAGTGATTCAAGCAATAAAGTCCGTGTTAGTAGAAGAAGTTGCACAATATTTGCCAGGCGAAACGTCTGTTCCTTCATTTGTGGAAGATCCTGGATATACCAGTGGATGTTCTACCCCGACCAACAGCTGCCACACATTTTGAGTACAGTTGTACACTGGATACATAAGACCTTAGCCATTTTTAGCTAGCAGACTGAAAATGGGAAGTTTGTTGTAGGTGCAGCACTATAATTCCTCCACAGATAAGAGAATTTTAATAAATATATACAAGACTACTGAACGTGGGGGGAGGGGAGTAATGAGCAATTTGCTTAGTGAGGCTAATGCATTTTATTTTGTAGCTAGTTCCTTAGCTACTCTTAGAACCTGTTAAGGATCTCGAAAATATGAGGTAGAATAAGCATAGTTAAGAAAGAGGTATATCTAT
>NZ_JAPQLK010000174.1:0-7557 GCF_028981785.1 Wolbachia endosymbiont of Drosophila leontia | reverse complement strand
CCAGCTTGCAAATGATTGTCCTTTCCTTCATTTCTCTCCTATTACGAAGATTTTAAACAGGTTCTTAGCAATATCTCTAGCAATTTCACCGCTAAAAATTATAGCGATGGTATTATTTGCAAGTAAAATATCAAATATACTGACTATTTTTGCAATAAATAACTGCGCTGTTTTTTGTCCACCACGTTGTATCATAACCCAAGATGAAAGTTTATCTGCAAACTCCTTAGAATTTTTACCTACTAGTCCTGAAAGCCCGCCAACCATCAATGACAGTAGCATAATTTCATGCATACTCATAAATCCCTTAGTGATGTTTTGGCTTAAAAACAATAAACCATAATTGTTGTTATTTATAAATCCAATGATTCCAACAAAAGTTATGCTTAAAACCAATGCCGTAAATACATCTATTCCAAAGTTCGCAAGCAATATAAGTATTATGTAAGGAGTCACAAGCAATAAAGAATACTCCTTAACTGAAATAGCAGCACTATTGCTTGAGCTATAAAATAATATAATTATTGTGAATATAGAAGCAATTAGTGCCACTTTTGCATTCAGTTTTAATTTTTTCTTTATATCAGCCTTTTGAGACATCACAGATGCAATTGTAGTATCAGAGATAATAGATAAATTGTCACCAAACATTGCTCCTCCTACAACGGTTGCAACTCCTAAGGAAGGAGAAATCCCAGCTTGTGTCAGTTCAACTGCAATAGGAGCAATTGTTGCAATGGTGCCCATTGATATACCAATAGCAGTGGAGATGAAAGCTGCTACAAAAAATAATCCTATGAGTAAAAATTGTGTTGGTATAAATGAAAGAGCCAAATTAACTGTGGCATCAGCACTACCGATTGCTTTAGTTACTTCACTGAATGCACCTGCAAGTAAAAAAATGATGCACATAGTGATAATATTACGATCTCTTACCCCATCTAGAAAGGCATACATTTTTTCTTCAGTATTGCCCTTGTATAAAACCCAACCCAGAGCTATGGCAGGAACAATGGCTACTAGTGGAGATAACTGATAAAAAGCATTTGACACGCCAAGAACAGTAAAATATATACCACTCCCTACAAAAAGAAATAGGAACAGTAAAATAGGCAAAAAATTTGTAAGATAAAACATACCTCAGCTCTGATAAATGCAAATCAACTATGATATAATTTATATTATTATAAACCACAGTTAGCACCTTGACCAATGTTTTTCTAGAAAGCAATCTACCAGAAAAGGTTTCCATGAAAAGGACTATTATAATATATCATCTACTTGAATTAAACTGGGAGATAGAATAAGTAAAAAATATGAATGACATAACAACAAAGCAAGTCATATCCTTATGGGATGCACAAGTTGGTGGATTTTTGCCGGATAAAAGAGAAATGGAGATTGATAATATTTTTTTAATCTAATGCTTCAATGTTTCCGACATAGGAAAAGTATCATCTTTACTTTCTATAGAGGAAGGCACACTATTTTGATTATCATCACCATCAATTGGAGTAGTAGGGTGCATTAAAGCAACTTTCATAACTTCATCAATATTCTTAGTAAAAACTACGTTGATCCCCTCTTTGATGCTTGCCGGAATCTCTTGCATATCTTTCTCATTTTCACTTGGTATAATCACAGTTTTGATTGATCCTCTGAGCGCTGCAAGCAATTTTTCTCTTAAGCCCCCAATAGCTAAAACTCTACCACGCAATGTCACTTCGCCTGTCATAGCAACATTTTTGTTAACTGGTATATTCGTCATAAGAGAAACAATAGACGTACATACCGCGCCGCCAGCAGAAGGGCCATCCTTTGGTACCGCACCCTCAGGTACATGCAAATGTATATCATTATTTTGGAATTTTTCGGGCTTTATACCAAAAAACAAACAATTTGATCGAACATAACTATACGCAGCTTTTATAGATTCTTGCATAACCTCTCCAAGCTTTCCTGTGTATTTTATTTCTCCCTTGCCCGGAATTAGGACTGATTCTATCATCAAAATATCACCACCTGTTTCAGTATAGGCGAGCCCAGTTACTATTCCTACTAAACTCTCATTTTCCGCAATGCCAAAGGTATATTTACGTACCCCTAAATAATCTTGTAAATTGTCAACCCCTACGGATATTTTCTTATTTTTATCAGTCAATATTTCTTTAACTGCCTTTCTCATGAGCTTTGCAAGCTCCCTTTCCATACTCCGCACACCACTTTCACGTGTATATAAACGTATCAACTCGTATAACGCCTCATTAGTTATGTCCCATTCCTTCTGATACAAACCATGCTCCTTCTTTAACTTCGGAATAAGGTGGTGTGTAGCAATACTGATTTTTTCATCTTCAGTATACCCGGACAATTGTATAATTTCCATCCTATCACGCAAAGGATGTGGTAAATTTAAGCTGTTTGCCGTAGCTACAAACATTACACTTGAAAGATCAAACTCAACTTCCAAGTAATGATCCGTAAAGTGTTTATTGTGCTCAGTATCTAAAACCTCAAGTAATGCAGATGCAGGATCGCCACGCGAATCAGAACCCATCTTATCTATTTCATCAAGCAGAAAAAGCGGGTTGCATGAATTAGCTTTTTTCATGTGTTGAATGATTTTACCAGGCATTGAGCCAATATAAGTTTTCCTATGCCCTCGTATCTCAGACTCATCACGCACACCACCAAGAGCTATGCGAACAAAATCTCTTCCTACTGCCCTTGCCATAGACTTAGCTAAAGAAGTTTTACCAACACCTGGCGGTCCAACTAAGCAAAGTATAGGACCTTTTATCTCTTTTACTCTTTTTAATACCGCTAAAAATTCTATTATTCTATCTTTTACTTTCTCTATGCCATAATGATTTTCATCTAAGATTTTCTTAGCTGCATTTAAGTTAATTTTTGCATCTTTGTACTTCCCCCACGGCAAATCAAGTAACCAATGCAAGTAACTAGATATAACTGTAGCTTCAGGAGAAATGGGATTCATTTTCTTGTATCTCTTCAAATCAGTTATAGCTTTCTCTCTTGCTTCCTGAGAAAGCTTTGTTTCATTTATCTTTTTTTCAAATTCATTGAGTATATTCCCTTCATCACCATTCTCAAATTCGCCTAATTCTTTCTGTATAGCTTTCAATTGCTCGTTAAGGTAGTAAACTTTCTGAGTGCTTTCAACTTGCGATTTAATTGTCTTATATAAACGGTTTTGTGCGTTCAAAATACTCATTTCTCTCTCAATAAAAGCAAAAGCTTTTTTTAAACGCTCTTCTGGGTCATAAGCCTCAAGTATACTTTGTTTATCTGATACTTTTATATTTAAATGTGAAGCTACCGTGTCTACAAGTTGATCAACTTCTTTGATTTGATCAATGGAGTTAATGGCAACCTCGGGTTGATTTTTCTTGTTTAGCTTACACCAGCTATCGAACGCGTCTACAACAGACCGCCTTAAAGCCTCTAAATCAATATTGCCTTCATCTTCTTCATATTCATAATGACTGTCTAACTCTACCCTGGCTTGTAATAAAGTATGAGAGCTAATATATTCTACAACCCTTCCCCTTCTTATCCCCCGGATTATAACTTTTACTGCATTGTCAGGTAATTTTATTAACGGTTGTACAATGCTTGCTAACACACCTACTTCATAAAGATCTTCAGGCTCTGGATTATCAACAGAGCCATCTTTCTGTGCTACAAGAAAAATCTCATTTTGGTGATTACTACTACTTATTGCATACTCTAGTGCATTAACAGATTTTTCTCTGCCTATGAATAAAGGCACCATTATATTTGGAAAAATTACTACATCTCTTAAAGGTAATACTGACAATGCAGCAAAACCAGAGCTCACAGTACGTTCAATGTTCACAATATATGCCTCAAATTAATCATTAACCATTATAACATTGCCATTGTTATTATGATTAACCGTTGCTTTTCCTAATTCTACCATTTTCTTAGTGATTACTATAGTGCTACCTTCAAAGCCTCCGTTTCCAGATGTATACATAATGTCAAGCAAAAGTGACTCCAAGATAGCACGTAACATTCTTGCACCTGTTTTGTAGCTTATAGCCTTTTTAGCAATAGCTGATATTGCTTCATCTGAAAACTCAAGGTTTACTTTGCTAAACGCAAGCAATGCTTTGTACTGTTTTATCAGTGCATTCCTTGGCTCTGTCAACACATGTATTAAATCTTCATGATCCAGCTCATCTAAAACAGCAGTTATTGGAACCCGCCCTACAAATTCGGGTATTAAACCGAATTTGATTAAATCTTCAGGTTGAACATCATGTAAAGCATTTTTTTTCTTTTGCTCTTTAGACTGACTTATATCTGCTCCAAAGCCAACTGATGTTCCCTTTTTTCTCGCTTCAATAATTTTATCGAGGCCTTCAAAAGCTCCTCCACAAATAAACAGTATGTTACTAGTATCCACTTGTATAAACTCTTGTTGTGGGTGTTTTCGCCCTCCTTGTGGCGGAACATAAGCAACTGTACCCTCCATAATCTTAAGCAGAGCTTGCTGGACCCCTTCACCTGAAACGTCACGGGTTATTGAAGTGCTTTCAGATTTTCTTGTGATCTTGTCTATTTCATCTATAAACACTATACCACGCTGTGCTTTTGCAACGTCATAATTTGCAGCTTGTAATAAACGCGACAACACGCTTTCTACATCATCACCCACATAACCTGCCTCAGTTAAAGTTGTTGCATCAGCCATAGCAAATGGCACATCTGAAACTTTAGCAAGTGTTTTGGCTAGCAAAGTCTTACCAGAACCAGTGGGACCAATAAGCATTATATTTGACTTCTCGATTTCAATATCACTTATAGCATGAAATTGTACCATGGATTGACAATGGTTATACATAGCTACAGATAAAACGTGTTGCGCGTGTTCTTGACCTACAACATGCTTGCTGAGAAAGTTTTTTATATCCTCAGGTTTCTTTAGTAATAGCTTCATATCAGATATACGATCTGAATTAAAAGATCTATCTTTCTTTTGACTTATTGCTTTATGGGATAATTCTATGCACTCATTACAAATAAACACCTTTAAACCATCCGAAGAGTTAGTAATCAATTTATCTACTTCATCTTGCGCCTTGTTGCAAAAAGAACAGTAGTGTAAATCATTATTGTTATCCATTAACCCACCTTTTGTTTAACTTTAGTATTTTCAATTTCAATATCTGTACGCTCAGCTATCACCCTGTCAATTAAGCCAATTTTCCTTGCTTCTTCAGGATCCATGAATTTATCTCTTTCCATCATTCCTTCAATTTTCTTCAGTGAATTTCCAGTATGTTTTTCATAAATTTGATTTAGTTTTTTCTTAACCCGCAAAATTTCATTAGCATGTATTTCTATATCAGTTGCTTGACCATGATAACCACCAGATGGCTGATGTATCATAATTCTTGAATGAGGTAGAGAGTAGCGCTTACCTTTTGTACCAGCTGCAAGCAATAAAGAACCCATAGACGCAGCTTGACCTATACATAAAGTTGAAACGTCTGGGTTTATATACTGCATTGTATCGTAGATCGACAAACCAGCAGTTACAACACCACCTGGTGAGTTGATGTACATACAAATGTCTTTATCGGGATTTTCCGATTCTAAAAATAAAAGCTGTGCTACTATTACGCTAGCCATGTTGTCCTCAATAGGACCTGTTACAAAAATTATTCTTTCTTTCACTAGTCTTGAATATATGTCATAAGCGCGCTCACCGCGACTAGTTTGTTCAACTACAATTGGTATAAGAGTCATACCCTTTCCTATTAAATATTACCAAACAATTCCTTTAATTCTTTCACAGAAATAACCTGCTCTTCTTTACTCACTTTTTCTATTATATAATCTGTCACTTTATACTCAAGCGCTTGCCCTCTAACTAATTCTTGAAATTGTTTATTTGATTCAAAATGCTTAAGTACTCTGTCAAACGGTACATCCTTACTGACGTATTGATTTACAATCACATTCAAAACATCATTTTGAGTTAATGATATTTTATGTTCTGCACTAAATTTCATAAATAACATAGCAAGCTTTACACGTTTTTCAGCTTCTTTACGAGAATCATTTTGAGCACCCAATTCTCCTTCCATTCTTTGTTGCTCCTGTTTTACTATGTCTGTGGGTAAATCAAAACTATAATTAGCATCCAAATAATCAAACAGCTCCTTTTTAATTAAGAGATTTCTCATTTCGGTGCACTGATCACCAATCATTTTTTTTGCATGACTTATTAGCAAAGAATAATCTTTGAACCCAATACTCTTAGCTATTTCATCATCATTTTCAAAATCTTTGGCAACCTGAATCTCATTAATTCGCACAGAAAAATCAGCTTCCTGTCCTGCAAGGGAAATGGCTTGGTAATTTTCAGGAAATTTCAACTTAAAGTTCTTTGCCTCTCCCTTTTTCATACCAGTTAATTGATCTTCAAAACCATTAATAAATGTGCCAGACCCTAAATTAACGGCAAAATTTTTGCTACTTCCACCCTGAAAGAGCTTATTCCTAATCCGCCCTTCAAAATCAATTATCAATTTATCCCCATCTTTCGCTTGGTAAGAAGCATCATCAACAGAGGCAAAATTGGGGAACTTTGTTTTGATAGAATCAATAAATTCTTTTATATCTTCCTCTTCAATCCTTGCTTCAATTTTCTTTAAGTTTATTTTGTCAAGATCTATCATCGGTACTTCAGGCATCGACTCAAAAGATAGCTTGTATACAAAATTGCCCTCCTCATTTTCTTTGCCCAGATCTGGTAATGATATAACATCAACCTTAGGATAAATGTGAGACTTGACTTCAATTTTTTTCATCAAATCACTTGAGCAATAATCAATTGTATTATTTATCACATATTCCAAAGCCTCGTTTTTATAATTTGCAACAACAAGGTCATAGGGCATCTTTCCAGCCCTAAATCCAGGTGATTTTGCATTTTCTGCTATCTCTTGCAACCTGGAATTTACCTTTTGTTTTATATAATCACTACCAACTATGATTTCATACTCATACTTTAGTTTATCTATACTAAGCTCTTTGTAGGTATATACGCTACTTACTTCGACTGTATTTTGAGGTATATTATTAGACATCATAATTCATTTATTAACATTTTAATTCATATCTTAATAGAGTCATTTTACCAGAATTTAAGTTAAACACAATCCTTAAGAACAGGTTTTTACACAAACAAAAGTGTATTTAGTGATTATAAATTTTCCCTTAAAACCTAAGTTACATGACTTTAAAGTGCGGACAGAGGGACTTGAACCCCCACGAGCAAGCTCACCAGGACCTAAACCTGGCACGTCTACCAATTCCGCCATATCCGCAAGAAATTTTCAGTACCCTATTATAGGTATTCCATTAAAAATATTCAAGGTTTAAAGTCTTAGAACCTGTTAAGGATCTCGAAAATATGAGGTAGAATAAGTATAGTTAAGAAAGAGGTATATCTATGCAAAAAAGCTATCCAAGAGATATAAGTAAAGAACAATTTGAAAA
>NZ_JAPQLK010000173.1:0-1005 GCF_028981785.1 Wolbachia endosymbiont of Drosophila leontia | reverse complement strand
TCAATAGGTTGCTTATAATTCTAACTATAGTTAGCCTTTCATAAGTAGCGATGCAACAAAGCCATTCCAGCGTCACGCGCTGGAATGACATTGTAGGGTGTTATCCGAGTCCTTTTTCCGTCATCCGAGGACCGTATGACGTCATCCAAGTAGCGTGACTACTTGGATCTAAGCTGTATTACCAAGTCCAATTAAGTGCAGCATCATCACTTGTTGGAGGCTCAAAATACGGTTGTGACATTTCCTCTTGCACAGCTCTTTTAAATTCTGGACTTTCTATGCTTATCTTTGTTACATGATCTTGTAAGGCTTTCTCAGCAGCTATTTCAGCAGCTGATGGACTTGTTCCATTTTTACCATCTTCTCCTTTAGGACCAGTATCCCCTTTCTCTCCTTTTAGCCCTTTACTTACTAAGAACTCCTTTACTGTTTGGTTATTTTGACCATCATACTTTGCTTTATCTGGGCTATCAAGAAAGTTTCCTAATGTATCTACTAGAACTGATTCATTATTATCTTTTGTACTAAGTAAACTTCCCAGAGCTGTTGATAGACCAGTTATTTTGTGCTCTGTTATTTGACCACCATTTGGTGTATATCCCACTTTAAGATCATTTGTGGTTATATCCAAAGTATATTCATTACCCGTATTATCTGCCAAAGTTACAAGTTTGACTTCTGCCAGAGTTGCTGCTGCTGTTCCTGCAGCACTTTCAAATTTTAAACTAGCCGGCATATCACACTCCATTAATTACAAAAACCACAGCATGCATGAAAATAGTATAATTTTTGTTAATGCTAGATTTTACATAAGATTTCCTTGAAACTTGTTGTTTCAGAATTCTTCTCTTGTCATTCAAGTGTGTAGCAGATGATGTCATTCCAGTCTGGAATCCAGCCTTTATTATGCAGCCACTTATTTAAAGTTAAGTTTTCTGGATCCCAGTGGGCTTTGTTGCATCGCTAGCTATGATGGATTAAAGATAAAAAAGATGGAGAATATCA
>NZ_JAPQLK010000172.1:0-2568 GCF_028981785.1 Wolbachia endosymbiont of Drosophila leontia | reverse complement strand
CCAGCTTGCAAATGATTGTCCTTTCCTTCATTTCTCTCCTATTACGAAGATTTTAAACAGGTTCTCAGAACTTCTAGTAACATGCACCTTGTGGTAAGAAAAAATCAATATATTCACGATAAATTTACCTCATATCTGTGTTTTATATGTGGAAATTGGAATGGAAATTTATGTAGGCAAAGAAAAAAGAATAGCAAATGTGGTGACTCAACACTGGAATGACATAAAAGGATCAGACAGAGATTGGCCAGAAAGGCATGAAATAGACACTGCAGAAATAATGGAATCATGGCAGCATTGTTTTGTCATTGAAGTCAAGGATCAAGGTTATATTTGTGAAAATGCAGGAGAAAAGGCTGTTGAATTCTATGGTTTTGAGAAAAAGACGCGCATTGATAATAAGTATGCAATTGATGCACCATTTTTGCGACTATATAAAATAGATGCAGTTATTGATAAACTTGATACTGTAATAGAGAGTAAATGCCCGATCAATGAAGAGGAAGAAAGTGAAAGTGTTAAAATGAGGCAAGTATTGTTGCCACTTGGGAATAAAGAAGGTATAACACACATATTGGGCGTAATTACTTTTAAACTCCTTTAATATACAATTTTAATTTGATTCTTTAATAAAATTATTTATACTAATGCTTAATTACTATTAAAGAACTCAATAGTAGTGCTTGTAAATTTATTTGGAATATGAAGAAAATAAAATTAAAAACTAAATCTTCTGTGAAAAAGCGCTTTCACCTTACAGCTAAGGGTAAAGTTATTTCTACTCAGTCAGGCAAAAGGCATGGCATGGTAAAGAGAAGTAAATCTAATATTCGTAATCAGCGCGGTACAACGATTCTTGGTAAATCTGACTCGCGTATAGTTAAGCTTCATATGCCTTACGGTATTTAACAAAATGGAGGTAAAATAAAATGGCTCGGGTAAAACGTGGAGTCACTACTCACGCTCGTCATAAAAAAATATTGAAACTAGCAAAGGGTTATAGAGGGCGCGCAAAAAGTTGTTATAGAATTGCATTACAAAGAGTTGAAAAAGCACTGCAATATGCTTATAGAGACAGAAGAACCCGTAAACGTGATTTCCGTAGCTTATGGATAATGCGTATTAATGCAGCAGCAAGAGAGCATGGGCTTACTTATGGTAGGTTTATGCGTGGTCTTACACTTGCCGGCATTGATTTAAATAGAAAAATTCTTGCTGAGATGGCAGTTAATTATAAGGATGATTTTGCCAAATTAGTAGAAACTGTAAGTGGTAAATTAGCGGAGAATTCTTAAAGCAAAAACACCATGAGAATTATTTTCATGGGATCACCAGGATTTGCTGTTAATTCTCTGGGCTTGTTACTGAAATCAAAGAGCGAAGTGGTGACAGTATACACCAAGGCTCCAAAACCTTCGGGGCGTGGACAGAAGCCAATGAAATCTCCAGTACATGTTATCGCTGAAGAAAGTAACATAGAGGTATGTACTCCTATCTCTCTAAAGTTCTCGGCAGAGCAAGAAAAATTTAGAAATTTCAAGCCAGACGTTGCGGTTGTTGCCGCGTATGGATTGATACTTCCAAGAGAAATTTTGAATATTCCAGAATATGGTTGTATTAATATTCATCCTTCACTACTACCAAGGTGGCGTGGTGCAGCCCCGATACAGCACACAATTTTAGCAGGAGATCAAGAAACCGGGGTTAGCATTATGCAATTGGATGAAGGATTAGATTCCGGCCCTATTTTAAAACAGGAAAAATTTCTTATCGAAAAGAACGATAATTACAAGACATTGCATGATAAATTATCTAAGCTAGGCAGTGATTTACTGCTGAAAGTGCTAAACGAAATTGAAAAACAGCTTCCCTTAAAACAGAACGATAACAATGCATGTTACGCTGACAAAGTGGAAGACTATAAAATTTATGCAAGTGATGCCTGTGAAGTTGCTTATAGAAAGGTTAAAGCGTTTTACCCAAAAGCATTCATTAAGATAGAAAATAAACGTATCAGGATACTTGATGCTGACTTTGAAGCTCTCGCTTCAGAACAAGGTAAGATTGTTAACGATAATATGCACATAAGTTTAAAAGGTGGCACTTTAATTCCTAAAGTTGTACAAATGGAAGGGAGAAATCCTTGCAGTATTGAAGATTTTATTCGTGGCTTGAAATCAAGCATGGTAAAAAAATTTATAGAATAGACTACTTTGAAGGGAAGGTTAGGAGGGCTAAAGCAACTTCTACAATTTGGTATTCCGCTGCTTGTTAGCGGAATCTACAACAAGATACCGCGTTTTGGTGTACGAACATTGCAATTTGCAGGCAATTTGAGTAGTAGATGGTGTCATTCCAGTCTGGAATCCAGTTTCTATTGTACAGCACCTGGTGTGCTCATTTAAAGTGAAGTTTTCTGGATCCCAGTGTCTGGGCACTGGGATGACATCTTTCTTGGTCTCTTGTATCACAATGTTCGTACAGTTGTGGATACCGTGGGGCTTTGTTGCATAGCAACTGAAAAAATCTGGTGGCTGCTGACAAAATTCATTATAAAATAGCCATCTA
>NZ_JAPQLK010000171.1:0-3889 GCF_028981785.1 Wolbachia endosymbiont of Drosophila leontia | reverse complement strand
TCTTATTATAAATACCAGAATAATAAGCTACTGATATTCTCCATCTTTTTTATCTTTAATCCATCATAGCCAGCGATGCAACAAAGCCCGCTGGAATCCAGCCTTTTCATAATCATTAAAATGTTGTATTTTAACATAAAACGGCTACTTTTATGCTTACTAACTTAATAAAATTCCTGGATCCCAGTGTCTGGGCACTGGGATGACACCCTACTAGCAGAAGTTACTCTCAAATGTTTGTTCATGTTAGCTACAAACATTAAGAAATTTACCAAATGAAAAAAAGGCAAAAGAAATCCCGTATTAGCTAGTTGTCACTCTCTAATCCTGCAAATTGGCGTGCTATACTGTCTTAAACGCTATATAAGCGCGTTTCAGCTTATATAGGTAAAAACCCAGAAATGTTGTGAAGACGTAGGGTGCGCATAGTGCAAAAAATTAAAAATAAGACGCCAATTACGTAATACTGTTGTCGTTTAATCTGCACAGATTGAGGATAAATGAATACCTTCAGTTTCATGATAAGAGGGCTGGCAAAGGGTGTCAAGTAAGTTTTTTCGTTTCTACCAGCTACTTGGATGACACCACATAAATTAATAAATAGGAAAATTACTACAAATCCTTTCAACTTTAGCTTTTACTGCTTTTTCGACACTTGAGCTATTTCCGCTGATTAATCCTTGAATTACTTCATTTATTAGACCAGCTATCTCTTTAAAATTTTCTGCCTCAAGTCCGCGTGTTGTCTCAGCAGCGGTGCCAAAACGGAGCCCTGAAGTGATGGTCGGCTTTGCTGTATCAAATGGTACAGAGTTTTTATTACAGGTAATACCGGCTCTCTCAAGGCTATCTACAACGTCTTTTCCAGTTAATTTCTGCGATCTTAAGTCAACTAGCACTATATGAGAGTCAGTGCCACCGGTTATAATGTCAAGTCCATGCTTTTGCAATTCTTGAGCCAGCACTTTCGCATTTTCCACGACTTTCTTGCCATAAGTCTTAAACTCTGGTGCTAATGCTTCTTTAAATGCAACAGCTTTTGCAGCTATCACATGCATAAGTGGCCCGCCCTGCAATCCTGGAAAAACTGCGGATTGAATTTTTTTGTGTAATGCTTCATCATTGGTCATCACTATTCCACCACGAGGACCACGCAAAGTTTTGTGAGTCGTGGAAGTCATAACATGTGCATATTCAGCAGGGGATGGATATTCGCCCGCTGCAATAAGCCCTGCATAGTGAGCAATGTCTGCAAGCAAATAAGCACCAACTTTATCTGCAATCTCGCGAAAGCGTTTGAAGTCCATTTTTCTTGGATAAGCAGAAGCACCAGCTATGATCAATTTCGGTTTATGCTCCAGCGCCAGCTTTTCTATCTCATCCATATTGAGCAGATAAGTGTCTTTATTTACTGTATATTGAATCGACTTAAACCATTTACCAGAAAGGCTTGGCGCCGCACCATGAGTTAGGTGCCCACCGCAACTCAGTGACAATCCAAGTATTGTATCACCTGGAGTAAGCAGCGAAGCAAACACGGCCTGATTTGCCTGAGAACCAGAGTGAGGCTGAACATTTGCAAATTTTATACCAAACAACTTACAAAGTCTTTCTATGGCCAGACTTTCAACTTTGTCCACATGCTCACAACCACAGTAATATCTTCTGCCTGGATAACCTTCTGCGTATTTATTAGTCAGAAAAGAGCCTTGTGCCTCCATTACCGCTTTGCTTGCAAAATTTTCTGATGCAATTAATTGCAATTGTGATTTTTGGCGTTGTAATTCTTTTTCTATAAACTGATAAACCTCGTTATCAAAAGACTTTAAACTATTTTTAGAGCCACAGATTTTCTTTAAAACACTCATCATAGATCAAACCTCGCTTTAATTTTAAGATGCACAAGCAATTTTAAGACTGCTTGTCCTGCTTTTTTAACCATAAGAGCCCAAAAACAGCCACCAGCAAACATACAGGAATAACTGATGTTGCTTTTATCAGCAATTCAGCACCATACACAGGATTTCCTTGTATTATTGTTCTATCCCAACACAAATCTACTATTTTTGCGATCCCAGTGTGAAAAAAATAGCCAAAAACCATAACTATCATGTTTGACACAGCTGTAGCCAGGCCTACTAAGTTATTATTTACATAACTTATCGCTTTGTAAATGGTAACCACCTGATATCCAGATGTGAAGCCAATAATAAAAAGCGTAGGTAATACAACATACAAGCCACCAATCTGAGTAAAAAGTAAAAGAAAACTAGCGATCATTGCAAATGAGCATGCAATTATTACTTCATAATGCTTATTTTTATATTTTTCCAATAAATAAGCCAAAGAGAATGATCCTGTTAACATTCCTATCAATATTACGGAAGAGAGAGAAGATGCCAAGTCTTCATTCATTTTATATACTTCAAAAAAGAATGCTTTCACCCAACCATCGGCAAAACCTTGCATTGGACCGACCATGAGTCCACCAAAAAAGCTAATTAGAATAATATGCTTGTTGAAAAGTATGTTTTTTAAGTCTCTAATGCTAACTTTTTCCTGTTGAGCATTGCTTTCAGGCGTTACTAAGAACAGCAACAGAGCAAGTAAACACCCAAATGCTGAGAATGTATAGATAACATAATTCCAGCCAAATTTATCGAGTAAGAAGTCTAAAGGTAACCCGCCACATATCCCTCCCAAAATTCCTATAATTATAGATAAGCTGGCCATTCTTGCTGATTTTTCTTGCGCAAAATACATGCTTGCAACTTTAAAGATTCCAATTGCCGAAGCGGATGACCCAATTCCCACAATTATTCTTCCAATTATTGAATAACTCCACTCATCAAAGCATATAAGCGGTAGTGTTCCGGTAAATGTCAAAACGGTACAAGCAGGTAAAACAAACTTTGGTCCAAATCTATCAAGGAAAAGACCAATAGGTATATGAGCTAGCGTATAGCCTATATAGTATAACCCACCAAACTGGCCAACATCTGCAATACTTATGTTAAATTTTGTTATTAATTCAGGCGCAATTATGTTTGGAATTACGCGTAATATATATTGGTATGCATAAAACAGTGACGTCAACAACCAGATTAAAAAATTCCTCTGCAATACTTTACCCCAAAGCCAGCATTATAGATACTCTGTTTATAGAAAACAATATTTTTATGAATACTTATTTTAATTTACCGGAATTTTATACAGTTGAACTCATAGCCAACATAAGTAGTTTATGCATTAACTAAATTTTCCAGGTTCAAGTTTGGATGATAGAAAAAGTTCACTTTTTCTATTTTTAAAAGAGACCTTTTATTTTACTTATAATTTTTTCTACCATATCTACAACTGGCTCATGAATGAGGTATATGAAAAAAATTACACCACAAATGATAAGTATATTTATGATTTTACCCTTATTCATCTTTATCTTGAGCTTCACTTTTGTTACAAGATCCATTTTATTTATGTTTTTATTTCATGCTGACAATTATATCTTAAATACCATAATTTTCAGTAAAACTTGACTTCAGAAGTATTCTATTAATTCAATATTAACCTTTTTATGTGTAAAATAGTTAATATAATATTAAAGCAGGCTGATGAATATAAGCACGATAGATAATACGCTGCAAAATTACATAACAAAATACATTGAACAAACATTCGCTACACACGTGCTAGGCAATAGATACGACAAATTGTATAGGAAACTTCTAAGTGGTATAGAAGAGATAATAAAGCTCGCTGTAAATGAAGCAAAACACTACGATGAAAATTTAGAAGATCTATATAACGATTCAAGATTTAATAAGAACCTGTTAAGGATCTCGAAAATATGAGGTAAAATAAGCATAGTTAAGAAAGAGGTATATCTATG
>NZ_JAPQLK010000170.1:0-2161 GCF_028981785.1 Wolbachia endosymbiont of Drosophila leontia | reverse complement strand
CTGTTTGCGCGTATAGCCGTGGAAAAATGCGCGATAAAGTTCCGGGCCAATCATGCTCAGCGCCTGTTCTTCAAAAGAGCGAGGAGCCTGAATGGAACGATCCGCTTTGCTTTCAATAAAAGCCCGTGCGTCCTTCGGCCCCATGGTTGTTCCAAAGAACTGGTTGATCGTCAGAAGGTTTACCGGAAGCGTATAGACACGCTCTTTTGAAATCGCTTTAACCCGGTTCACATAAGGCTGAAACTTGCCGAAACGCTGCACATACTCCCACGCCCTCTTATCGGCTGTATGGAAAATATGCGGCCCATATTTATGGACCATAACGCCGGTCTCCGCATCCCGCTCGGTGTGGCAGTTGCCGCCAATATGGGGACGTTCATCCACAACCGTCACCTTGTGGCCACGCTCAGCCAGATGTCGGGCAAGAATTGCTCCGCTAAACCCGGCGCCCACAACGCAGAATGACTTCAACTTCTCAACTCCCGACAGGACCAGGTCTGGTTTTACGCAAAGCCCTTAACCGGGCCGGAATGACGATATCTTCATTCTTCCCAAGGCCTACCCTCAGGCCCGGCTTTCGGCAAGCAAAAGCACGTTGCAAACTGTGCTGAATTATCAGCCAGCCTTTGATGTTGAGAATGAAGGATAAAGTCTATGGCGCGCCCTGCTGGATTCGAACCAGCGACCCACAGCTTAGAAGGCTGTTGCTCTATCCAACTGAGCTAAGGGCGCGTACTCTGCACCCTCCGATAGTCGGAAATATCCGGAAAATCAATGGGTCCAGTTCTGGATCCGGTCAGACCGGAAATTGTCGGCATACACTTTGGGCTTGCGAATACGCTGCACCGGGGCTTCAACCTCGTATGCCACGTGCTCACGCTCAGCGTAAGCCACCGCCTCATCGCAAGACTCAAAATACAGGCGAAGCTGGGACTGAGTGTCCTGACTTCCTGTCCAGCCCATCAGCGCATCCTGACGCCTTGGGGCTGTCTGCCCATATTCAAAAACCCACTCACGCGTGCCAGCCAGTCCTGACTGCCCCGCGGGTTTAGGCTGCTTATAAATCCGTGCCGGCATAGTGATGCCTCCAGATATAAGTGGTCGGGGCGCCCGGACTCGAACCGGGGGCCTCGTGTACCCAAAACACGCGCGCTACCAGGCTGCGCCACGCCCCGAATGCAGCGGAACCTAAGCGGCATTCGGCAGGCTGGCAAGCCCATTGTGGTAAAAAATCAGTCAGCCTTGTTTTCAGCTTTATCCATGGCCTTGGTCGCCAGCGGAGGCACAAACAACGGCGCTGTATCCCACGGGAACAAAACCCAGGTATCCTGCGGCACTTCCACCACAAAATGATTGGTCAGCTTCATGCCAGCCGGCTTGGCATACAGACAGGCAAAATAGGCTTTGGGCAAGCGTTCACGCACAACGCGCGCGGTAACGCCGGAATCCACCAGATCGTCAATAACGAGAAACCCCTCACCATCCCCTGCCGCATCGGGAGATTTGATGATGGTGGGCTTGCCGCGCTCTTCTTCATCATACGTCACGACGGAAATCGTTTCGACCAGACGGCAGTTCAGTTCCCGCGCGATGATCGCCGCAGGGATCAATCCGCCCCGTGTGACGGCAACCACACCTTTAAAGGGCATTTTAGGCACCAGAGCCTCTGCCAGAATACGGGCATCTCTGTGTAACTGGTCCCACGTGACAGTCGCGTAATTTACGGCCATCTGGCGCTACTTCCTCTTCAAACAAACATCAGGCCAGACAGACCCGGCCAACAGGACCCGTCCGGGCCTTACCGCGCCCTTCTGCCACTAGTCCGGGCTGCGCTGCAAACCTCGATTAAGAAAAATTTCCTGCACCCGAAAATATAGCGTAATTTTCTTTCAATCGTTATGCTTCCCCCATGACTTCAGAACCCCTCTCTCCCCTCCCCCCTGTGGTGCTTGACCACCCTCTCATCCAGCACAAGCTGACCCATCTGCGCCGCAAGGAAACCTCTACAGCCGGCTTCCGCCGCCTGGTGCGCGAACTCAGCCTGCTGATGTGCTATGAAGCCACACGCGACCTTCCGCTGGAGCCGGTGGGCATTGAAACACCGCTTGAGACAATGCAGGGCCAGCAGCTGGCGGGCCCAGATGTCTGCTTCATTTCCATC
>NZ_JAPQLK010000169.1:0-1549 GCF_028981785.1 Wolbachia endosymbiont of Drosophila leontia | reverse complement strand
TTAATCCATCATAGCTAGCGATGCAACAAAGCCCACTGGAATCCAGCCTTTATTATGCAGCCACTTGGTTGAAATTAAGTCTTCTAGATCCCAGTGTCAGCTACTTGGATGACAGGAGAAGGAAGCACTGGAATTGGGATGGAAAAGGCTATTTGTGTTATGCCAATGAGTGATAGAAAGTTCTGCAAGAAGTCATTAATTGCAAAAATTTAATATAAGTGGTAAAGTAGAACCACTGAATAAAAAACATATGTTAATTAATACAACGTCGGAGCTGGAGGACATATGTGAGGGGTTGATAGCAAAAAAGCCGAAATTTATAGCAGTTGACACGGAGTTCATTAGAAATAATTTAATCTACTACCCAAAATTATCGTTAATTCAAATTTCTTACGGAGAGAAGAGTTTTATTGTAGACGCATTAGTGCCAGAAATTGATTTATCATTCATTAAGAAAATAATGCTAAATCAGGGGATAACCAAAGTGTTTCATAGCTGCCGGCAGGATATAGAATCCTTACTCACTGTGTTTAAATGTATTCCTACTCCCATTTTTGATACCCAAGTTGCTGCTATGTTTTGTCATTATTATCATGACTTTATTGGTTACTCAAAAGTAGTGGAGCAATATCAAGGAATAGCACTGGATAAAATTAAAGCTAAAAATTCAGACTGGTTAAGGCGTCCGTTGTCCGAAGATCAGTTAGATTATGCAGTAAACGACGTGGTACACCTATATGACCTATACCAAATATTGTGCAATAAACTTGAAGAAAATAATAGGATGGGTTGGTTTCAAGAAGAGATGGAATCAATAGTTGATATAAATAAGTATTTACATAGCCCAAAAGATGCATGGAAGAAGAGGATTAAATTTAATTATGAAGTAAATCCAAGATTGATACTAACTGTTAAAGCAGTTAGTGAGTGGCAAGAAACCTTAGCACAGCGCTATAATATGAACCGTAATAAAATAATCAATAATGCTGTAATAGCTGATTTTATTGAAAAAAATGTAGAGCATGTTGATGAGATTTTAGATGATCTCAAGAGGAATACAAAAAATATAAAAGATGCGGATTTACTAGAGTTTGTGAATATTTTTAATGAAAATGAGAGAAATTGGATGCAGCAAAACAACACCTTATCGAGTAATTATGACAAATCTGTACTTGATATACTCTCAATTATTTTAGATAGTAAATGTAAAGAAAGTAACATATCAAGGAAATTAGTTTCTTCAAAAGATGAGTTAACCGGGTCAATATCTAGACAGACAGATAAATTATTCAAGGGATGGAGATATGATTTTTTTGGCAGGTCAGTTGAATCATTTTTGAACACAAGCTCAAAATTTGAGATTTCAGCAGTGAAATCCGCAAATAATATAACCAAAATTCAGAGTAATTTAGTGGAGAATAACTGTTGCTAAAGTAACTTAGATTTATCGACAATCGTCATCCCGCTACGTGTTAGTGGCTAAGAACCTGTTAAGGATCTCGAAAATATGAGGTAGAATAAGCATAGTTAAGAAAGAGGTATATCTATG
>NZ_JAPQLK010000168.1:0-1733 GCF_028981785.1 Wolbachia endosymbiont of Drosophila leontia | reverse complement strand
TTGTACGTTACCTACTATCCGAAGAGCGATGCAACAAAGCCATTCCAGTGTCAAGCACTGGAATGACACCCTTCCGATGGGAACTGCTCTCAAACTACAACAGCATGAGCAGCTATAGAAGCTTTAATGATACAAGAAAAAATAAACAGCTATCATTTTTTTAGTAATTAAGTAAAATAGAGTGAAAGATTGCGAGGAAGTTTTGAAAAATAAGATAAAAAAGATAGTAATTTCAGGAAAGGAAGTGTGGCCAATCATCGAGGGCGGCAAAGGCATTGCAGTTAGTGATGGAAGATCAAGCGGAGCATTTGCTGCAGCAGATGCTGTGGGTACATTTTCTGGTGCAAATGCTAAGCTTATTGATGATAATGGCGAGTTAGTGCCACTAATTTATAAAGGCAAAACAAGAAATGAAAAGCATAGTGAATTGATTGAGTATAGTATTGAAGCTGGAATTAGTCAGGCAAGAATAGCAAATGAAATATCAAAAGGTCATGGAAGAATACACATGAATGTACTTTGGGAGATGGGAGCAGCAGAACGCGTGCTTCATGGCATATTAGAAGGAGCGAAAGGTTTGATTCATGGTATTACCTGCGGTGCTGGTATGCCTTATAGGCTTGGAGAAATTGCAGCTAAATATCAGGTTTATTATTACCCTATTATCTCATCGGTGCGTGCTTTTAAAGCATTATGGAAGCGTGCTTACCAAAGAATATCTTCCTATTTGCTTGGTGGAGTAGTGTATGAAGATCCATGGCTTGCTGGAGGGCACAATGGACTGAGTAACAGTGAAGACCCAGAGCTACCACAGGCTCCATTTGAAAGAGTTGCAGAGCTTAGATCTTTCATGAACGAGATCGGTCTTTCAGAAACACCAATTGTTATGGCAGGAGGAGTGTGGCATTTGAAAGATTGGGAACATTGGTTTGACAATCTGCAAATTGGACCAATAGCTTTTCAGTTTGGCACTCGTCCACTTTTGACGAAAGAAAGCCCAATTTCTGCAGAGTGGAAAAAGAAGCTACTCACTTTAGAAGAAGGTGATGTATTTTTAAATAAATTCAGTCCAACAGGGTTTTACTCATCTGCAGTAAAAAATAACTTCATACGTGAGTTGCAGGAACGGAATTCACGTCAAATAAAGTTTTCAGAAAATGCTAGCGAAGAATTTAATAATGAATTTGCAATGGGTAGCAGAGGTAGAAAGATCTACCTTACTGCAAAAGACAAAGAACTGGCAAATACATGGACTAAAGCAGGGTATACAGAAGCAATGAAAACTCCAGATACAACTGTTATTTTTGTGACGCCAGGCAGGTTTACAGAGATAAGACAAGATCAAATCAATTGTGTGGGATGCTTAAGTCATTGTTTGTTTAGCAATTGGAAAGATCATGGTGATCATTCAACAGGACGAAAGCCAGATCCGCGTAGTTTTTGCATACAAAAAACACTGCAAAACATTATACAGGGTGGTGATATTGAGAACGAACTCATGTTTTCCGGGCACAATGTGTACAAATTTAAGCAAGATCCATTTTATGAGAATGGCTACGTACCGGCAGTAAAAGAACTGGTGGAAAGGATATTGACTGGGTATTGAGTCAGTGACCTTACCCAGAAAAAGTGGAGAGAAAGCGTGGAATGTTTTTTACAAAAGGAATGATGCATCAAATTGTTCTGGAATGCAATAGTTAATAGTGACGTTGTTTGTTATAAAAAATTTCTAT
>NZ_JAPQLK010000167.1:0-1117 GCF_028981785.1 Wolbachia endosymbiont of Drosophila leontia | reverse complement strand
CCTGGGGACCATCCACCATCCACGGCAACCGTGACCGCGGCACCGGCATCCTCAACAACGAGCTTTATATTGGCCGACTGATCTGGAACCGCCTTCGCTATCTGAAGGATCCGGAAACTGGCAAGCGCGTCTCGCGCCTGAATCCAGAAAGTGAATGGATTCTGCAGGAGGTTCCTGAACTTCGAATTGTCGAGCCTGACCTATGGGAAGCGACCAAGGCCCGTCAGGCAACGACAACGTGGTCGCAAAAGACACGTGGTGACGGCGTCCATCCTCTGAACAGTCTCAAGCGTCCTCGTCACCTCTTCACTGCGATGACACGCTGCGGCTGCTGTGGCGGTGGTTTTTCAATGATCTCGAAAAACCTGCTTGGCTGCTCGACTGCGCGCAACAAAGGCACTTGCGACAATCGCATGACCATCCGGCGGGACATGCTCGAGAAGTCTGTACTTAACGGGCTACGGACGCGCCTCATGGACCCCGCGCTGTTCAAGGAGTTCTGTGATGAGTTTACTCGGGAGGTTAACCGCGTGAGAATGGAGCGCGGCGCAGATCTCGCTGCGATGCGCACGGAACTACCCCGCGTTGATCGCGAACTGGACAAGGCGATCCAGGCCATTCTCGACGGCGTACCCGGCGTCAAGCTGAAGGACAAGATCGGACGGCTGGAGGCCCGCAAGGAAGAACTGACGGCTCTGCTCGCCGATGCACCCCAGCCACCTCCTTTGCTGCATCCAAACATGGCTGTGATCTACAGGGAACGCATCGAAGCCCTTTACGAAAACCTTCAGAAGGAGGATGCGAGCCTTGAGGCCATCGAGAGGCTGCGCGCTCTGGTCTCACGGATCAAGCTGATTCCGCTGGACGGCGAGCTTGCCATCTTCCTCGAAGGAGACCTCGCTGCAATTCTGAACTTCTCGTCCAACAAAAAAAGCGCCGCAGTCCATCCGGACCACGACGTTCTTCAGTCGTTCATTGAACAGGATACATTGGTTGCGGGGACCTGCAACCGAAGAAAACTGCGCTCTTCAAGTAATGAGCAGGCTACATTGGTTGCGGGGGCAGGATTTGAACCTGCGGCCTTCAGGTTATGAGCCTGACGAGCTACCGGGCTGCT
>NZ_JAPQLK010000166.1:0-506 GCF_028981785.1 Wolbachia endosymbiont of Drosophila leontia | reverse complement strand
TTTTTTTAACTAACTTTAAAATCATAGAAAATACTGTCGAAAAAGGAAGTTTTCTTGTTCGTGTAAAACTGTTTTTTCCAACACAATGGATTCTCTGAAAAGCTTTCGAGTATATTATATTTTTAATTTGTAGAATAAAATTTTTTCCTTTTTGCATGTTTCACCTAAAAAGGACACATTTTAAACTTCTTTGTTGAAATAAAATAGAAACAAAAGTGCTGTTTCCTGCGGCTTCTGGATAATTTAATGGTAAAAGTTTTAGAGAGAAATTTTATACACTATCGCTGATATTTTTCCTTAAGTTGACGCCATTGTCCGTTCAGCAGAGTGGCAAAGTAGGTAGGCAAGATAAACTAAAAAATCAAGAAAAAGTGAGTGTACAACAAATGGTGTCATGCAAGTAGCTGACACTGGTTCACTTTATGATGGTGTCATCCCAGTGCTTGACACTGGAATGGCTTTGTTGCATCGCTCTTCGGATAGTAGGTAACGTACAATAAATTCAT
>NZ_JAPQLK010000165.1:0-7422 GCF_028981785.1 Wolbachia endosymbiont of Drosophila leontia | reverse complement strand
ATGAATTTATTGTACGTTACCTACTATCCGAAGAGCGATGCAACAAAGCCATTCCAGTGTCACGCACTGGGATGACAGCAGTCCTACGTCATACCGCCGCGAACCGTCATACCGCGATTCATTCGCGGTATCTCAGCAATAGATCCCGCTAACAAGCAGCGGGATGACGATTGTCGTTTAGCCATAAACATTAAGGAATTTACCAAATGAAAAAAAGGCAAAAGAAGCCCCGTGGTTATTGTCCGCTTTAAAATATTGGCGTTTTTTACGTTTTAAACGCTTGACAAGCGAAATTCAGCTGCTTTTAATTGCAACTAACCTACGCTGCAAACGTTTAAGAAATTTACTAAGCAGAAAAAAAGACAAGGGACCCCCGAGTCAGCTAGTCTTTTACTATCTCTGTCGAGTATTGGCATCTTTTGAAGTTTTGTAAAGACATACAGTATCTATATACTGCAAAAAATTAAACACAAGACGCCGATACATTAAGTAATCCCTACCTTTTAGTCTGCAGATTGGCGAAAGCAAATACAATAGCTTCGCTGTTATGATAAGGGGGCTGGCGGAGTTTGTCAAGGAAGTTTTTTTGTTTCTATTCCCAATAAAAGTTTGTTATATGGTTGTGCAAGAAGTCTAATATTAAAAATGACACAACAACATAATTAAATTAGACTACTTTATTCTCTTAGTTACTTGCTTTTCTCTTGCTATTGCAAGGCTTTTTTCTGGTACATCCTCAACTATAACACTACCTGCTGCAATTACAGATTCATCATGAATATTAAGCGGCGCAATTAGTGAGCTATTGGCGCCAACAAAGCAATTGCTCCCTATATTCGTTTCATGTTTATTTTTCCCATCATAATTACAAACAATAGTGCCTGCTCCTATATTACTCTCCTGCCCTACTTTAGCATTTCCTATATAACTTAAGTGTTTTATTCTAGTGTTTTGACCAACTTCACTTGTTTTCACTTCCACAAAATTTCCTATTTTTGCCTTATTACCAATTGTTGTGTTTCCGCGTATTCTGGTAAATGGACCGACCTCAGCATTACTTTTAATTAAGCAATTTTCTAAATGCGAAAATGGCAGTATTTTCGCACCAGACTCTATTTTCACTCCAGTACCGAAAAAAACATATGGGTAAATAACTGAATCTCTGGCAATTTGCGTATCAAGAGAAAAGAAAACAGTCTCTGGTGCAACAAGCGTTACTCCGGAGTCGGTAAAAATTTTTCTTTTATTTTCTTGAAAGTAAAATTCAGCTTTTATAAGGTCATTTCTGTTATTTATTCCCGTTGCTTCTTCTCCACCGGTAATAACGTAACCGACATTTAAATTACTCTTCACTGCAATGGAAACTATATCGGTCAAGTAATATTCATGAGTTGAGCTATTGCACTCTATTTTCTCCACCAATTCACGTAAATTCTTTGCACATGCAACCATTATTCCAGCATTTGCAAGAAATTCTTCATGATTATTTTTATCACTCTTTGCTTCTACGATTTCTCTTAAGGAACCATTCTCAATAATTAACCTACCGTATTCTTTATTGCTTGTCCTAAAACCTAGGCAAACTAGAGCCTTGCCTTCTAAATAACTAATCATTTTAGTTATTGTGCTGCTTTTTATGAGCGGAGTATCCCCATACTGCACAACAACTATGCTTGAATCTGGCAATTCTCTTAGGTTTCTCATCGCAGTTTTGACCGCATCTCCCGTGCCAAGTGTTGATTCTTGTGTAATTAACTGTATATCCTCAAAGCACTTTAGTCTTTCAATTAAAGGCTGATCAACTACAACAGCAATATTTTCAGGATTTAACTGTTTTGCATTATAAATGACATGCTGAAGCATGGAAAAATTGCCTATTTCGTGCAGAACCTTAGGCAAATCTGAATTCATCCGCCTGCCATGCCCGGCAGCAAGTATGATAAAAGTATGAGCTTTATTTATCACTTATCTTAAAGATGAAAAATGAAAACCGTAATGATCAAGCCAGCTGATTTTGTTGTCATAAAAGCTCCTCAAGTCGCTAATTTGATATTTTAGCATTGCAAGCCTTTCTATACCAATGCCAAACGCAAAACCGTTGTATTTAGTATGGTCTATTCCAACATTTTGAAATACATTTGGATGCGTCATACCGCATCCCAGTACTTCTATCCATTTACTACCTTTATAACTTATGTCCACTTCCGCAGAAGGCTCGGTAAAAGGGAAAAAACTATTACGAAAACGTATCTTCAGCCCTTTATCGCCAAAGAACTTATTAAGGAAGTGATGAATAGTAAATTTTAACTGGCCCATATTGACATTCTCATCGACATATAACCCCTCTATTTGATGGAACATAGGGGTGTGAGTTGCATCAAAGTCGTTTCTGTATACTCTACCTGCGGCTACTATTTTAATTGGGAATTTTTTTGTTTTTTCCATGGTTCTAATCTGTACAGATGAGGTGTGAGTGCGCAGTACCATTCTTTTATCATCTATTTTATTCTTTAAGTAGAAGGTATCTTGCTCCTCTCGTGCAGGATGATGACTTGGAGTATTCAGTGCATCAAATACATGAAATTCATCTTCAATGTCAGGGCCATCAACTGCTTTAAAACCCATATGTGCAAAAATAAGCTTTACTTCATTTAGAACCTTACTGAGTGGATGGACCTTGCCAATTTTTTCTGGCCTCGCAGGTAACGTAATATCAACTGCCTCGTTCTGCAATTTAAAGTTAACTTCTTCGGCTTTTAGTATATTCTCCTTATTCATTATAAGCTGATCTAGCTTATTACGTAAAACGTTGATAACTTCGCCTAAATTGCGCTTTTTTCCTGCGTCTTCTATCTCTTTTAAGTTGTCAAAATAAGCTTTAATTACACCCTTTTTTCCCAAATATGATAGCCTAACTTTTTCTAAATCTTGTAAAGAAGAAGCATTCTCAATTTCAGAGATCGCTTTATCTTCAAGTGAAGGTATTTCATTCAGTAGCTCTTTATTCATCTTAGAAACGCTGGCCTAAACTTTAATTATAGTAAAATCTTGAATAGCATCAACAATCTAAAAACTGTCCCATTTTAATTATTAATTTATTGACTAATTAATTTTTTTTATTTACTTTTACGTTGATGAATTTGCTGTATCAACTATGCACAACAGTGACATTGAAACTGATAATAAGTACAAAATAGAGGATTTACCTAAGTTCTTTAAGGAAAGATCCAGAAACATAAGTAAAGCATTTTCTAGCAAAACAATTAAGATCAGTGCTATTCGCTCGAGAAGTATTGAAAGCAATATACAAAAATTTTCATTTGAGCTAACAGCAACAGATAAAGACACCCTTAATATAAGACCATTTCAAATAAAATCTTTAATTGATTTTTTCAAAATCTGCCTTTCCCGGGAAAAAAATTTTACAGTCAACATAAAAGTGCCCAAAGAAAGCAGTGAATTATATAATAACTACTGTAAAACTAGCAGTTATAAAACTGTGGAAGAATTCGTAAATAGTGCTCCGCCTCAAATCCTTCTGCAGGGCACAACGATAACGCTACAAACAGACGTTGAAAACATTAACCTGGACAACTTGTACCAAATCGAGTTATTTCTAAATGAAAAGCTACAACATGCAGAAAAAACTGAAAATGAGGAACAGAGTCAAGATACACTACAAGTAAAAGAAGCAGAAAATAAAGACAGACAAGAACAAAGTGAAACTAAGCAAAAAAACGCACAAAATAGACAAATTGTACCATTTACAGGCTCGTTTGGCTTTAACATAGCAAGCAAAGTAAATTGTAAAGCTCCAGTGGTTGCTGCTGCAATAAAAGCTAATATACCAAAATATAGAATCTTCCTTCCCTTATCTAATTTTTTTAATGATGTAATAAGGTTATCCCTTTTAAGAACACCAAAACTTTCTATACAGAACAACAATATACCATTTGGTGTCATTCCAGCGCTTGACCAGAAAAAAAGAGACATGGATCCAAGTAGTATAGGAAATCTAATACCTCAAGAAGCAGAACAGAATGTAGGTCAAACTACTTCGCACACAGAGTATTTTAAAGCTAATAGAAAAAAATCGAAAAAGCAATCTCAAGAACTACCAGAAGAAGAAAAACAATCTACCATAAAACAAGCACGAAATGATGCTAGAGTAGCTATGATAGATAACCAAATTGAGCACAGGGGGAAAAACTCGATAAAATATTTATTGAAGTGATGAGTGGATACAAAAATCAAGATCCAGAAACATTTTGCAATATTTTCAGCTCAGTATTCAATATTGTTTACTTTCAAGATAAACAATCACATGCAATATTAGAGCCAGGCGAGATATCAGAAGTATTACAGATACTCGAAAGGCCACAACCTCTTAGTAACTCACTTTTAGGTAAAGAATATTTACAAAAACAAGTATATAGAAAAAAAGAGCAATTAGTTTCAGGTGTTTATATACAACAACCTCCTACACAACATAAGAACACTCCTCATAAATCTACAAACCCTTTACCAATTAAAGATCCTTCACCAGCAACAAATGAAGCTAAAACTCTACCGCCTACTAACATTGCACTCAAATCACCGTTAAAAACTGTATTTTCCTCAAAAAAGGCTTATTTTTGTCTATTTATAATAGTAGCATCTGCATCAACACTTTGCTTATGGCATTTTCCATCAGGAAAAGTGTCAATGTTAAAAGGATTAGTGCCACCAGAAAAAAGAGAAAGTATTGGGCTAGCATTGAACATAGGGTTACCAATATTAACTGCATTATGTGTTCTGAGTTTGGCTTATTTCATATATTCTGAATATTCTATAGAATCTATTGAACAAGTAAGTGAAAACGATCCCCTTTCTCGCGCCTATAGCTAGTGCAGGCTCAGTTTTCCTACGTCATACCGTCACGGTATCTCTAGATCCCGCTAACACGTAGCGGGATGACGAATTTGTCGTTTTTTAAATTGTCGGTAAACCAGAATTACTTTAACTATAACAAAATAGAAATAAGTTGTTGTAAAAAATTTTTCATGGTAAAATCATTTATTTTTACCATATGTTTAAAGGAATTATCACGGATATCGGGACTATAACTGATACTACCACTCACTCCAACTCTGATCAAATTTTCCATATCAAGACACAAAATTTATCCTCTACAAATAAAGGAGATTCAATAGCTTGCTCTGGTGTGTGTTTAACTGTTGTTGATATAATGAGTGATACATTTACAGTCCAAGCGTCTCAAGAAACTATGAAGGTTGCTAACTTAAATACGTGGAGAATAGGAAAAAAAATAAATCTCGAACAAGCAATGAGATTAAGCGATAAGATCGATGGCCACCTAGTTCAGGGTCATGTTGACGGGATAGTAAAAATTTTAACAATTGAGCGAAATTTAGATTCTCATGAAATCAAGCTATCATGCTCACAAGAATTAATTAAATTTGTTGCAAAAAAAGGCTCCGTTACACTAGATGGGGTTTCTCTCACAGTGAATTCAGTTATTAATCAGGAATTTACAGTAAATATCACCCCCTATACATGGGAAAATACAACTTTTCAGTACAACAAAGTAAATGATTATTTGAATTTAGAAATTGACATGATCGCTAGGTATTTAGATCAATTGATGCAGCATAAATACAATTAATTTTACAACCTTGTTATTTACAACTATTATGTCTCAAAAACCATATAGATATAAAACATGCTTTTCGATAGCCTAATTATCTTCATTGTTGTTCTATGCGTAATAATCTCGGTAACTAGAGGCTTTATAAAAGAGCTATGCGCACTAATGTTTCTATTTTTATCGGTCTTTCTGACAGCTAATCACTATGATTTTTTCGCTCCAAATTATAGTAAATATTTTGATTCTAAAGTTACACTAAACATACTTTCTACAATCTCTGTATTTATTATACTTAATCTTATATTCATGATAATAAATAACTGGCTAATGTACATATTATCACCCATAAGGTTGGGGTTTATCGATAGAGTTACTGGAATCTTTCTCGGAGTGCTTAAAGGAATATTGCTCTCTTATGTATTATTTTTTGCTGTGCACTTATATTGCTACACAGTATATGACAAAAAAGAGGGGGAGTATAAAATAGAAGCAGAAGACATATTGCCTAATTGGATAATAAATTCACACTCTTATCAGGCTCTATTTGTGACAGCAGAAGAAGTAATTGACATGTATGTACCAGAGTCGTTGATACTAAAAATAAAAGAGATCGGTGGAGAAATGGTTGATCAAGAAAAACCTAAAAACAATAAAAAAGAAGAGTAAATATTTATTTATAAATATTTTCATTGGGAGTATTCAAAAAGCCATATGTGTCAGGTTAAGAGCACAGAATTTTTTACTGGAAATATTAATTTTGTTTTAGCAATAAATCGACTTAAGGTTATAATATCTTGACATTTATTTAATGTTGCTATATAATGGCTATGTACATTTTGTGTACTATAGCAATAAAATTACCTTGTAATAGGTGTATTGGACCCGAGGGCGGTACTCGGCGTCTCCACCATGTTTTTTAATTTATACGGGGACGAATAAGGATCGACATGCATAGTAAAGATGGTAGCTTTGCTCGGTTAGACACCACCGCTAAGAGTTCATAATTTAAATGCAAACGATAACTTTGCTGCTGGTAGTAATGAATGTTGTGTTGCTGCTTAATTTAGCACAACCAATTTATTACTAAAGCACGGTTCAGGGAACGCCGGGTAACAGAAGTTCCCCCAAAATTTACGTATGTGAAAGTTATATGGAGCAAACAGATTACAAAAAACTGCTTAATTCTGCTAAGTTTCAAGTTATCAAAAAGACTTTAGATGTTATATCAGGTAATGGTTTTATCCCTCACTTAGAAATATTATTTTTCACATATTTTAATGGTGTGACCATGCCAGATCGTTTGAAAAAGTCATACCCTACTCAAATGCTTATTATATTACAGCATCAATTTTATGATTTAAAAGTTTCTGAGGATAAATTTAGCGTCAGTTTGAGTTTTCAAGGAAAACAAGAGCGAATTACTATACCGTTTTTTGCTATTAGTGAGTTTCGTGATAAAATTTCAGGAGATGTTTTAATATTTGACAAAATCAGTATCGACTCTGATAAAGAATACAAAAGTGAAAAGTGTACTGAAAAACTATCAAACGGTAGTATTGTATCCATAGATCAACTGCGTGATGAGTAACTGCTCATCCTTATAAACAAAAAATATTAATAGAAAAAAGTGGTCTAACTTAAGTAATAGAATAGAGGCTAGATAAATATGCTAAATCTTTGATTATTTATTGACGCAGGTGGCAAAATTTTTCTTAGAACCTGTTTAAAATCTTCGTAATAGGAGAGAAATGAAGGAAAGGACAATCATTTGCAAG
>NZ_JAPQLK010000164.1:0-1828 GCF_028981785.1 Wolbachia endosymbiont of Drosophila leontia | reverse complement strand
TAAGTTTGAGATAGCTTCATGAATTTATTGTACGTTACCTACTATCCGAAGAGCGATGCAACAAAGCCATACCGTGGCGGTATGACGTGGTAGCTATATATAGACAAATTCCTTTTTCTTAGATATAATTTTAAGAAACTTTCCATATAAAAATGAAAATAAAAAGAGCTTTAATATCAGTATACGATAAAACGAATATAATTGATCTTGCATCGTTTTTAATGCAGCAACAAATAGAAATTCTTTCAACGGGAAATACTTATAAAACGCTATCTAGTGCAGGAATAAAAACACAAGAGGTTTCAGATTACACACAATTTCCAGAGATACTGGGTGGTAGAGTAAAAACTTTACACCCTAAAATTCATGGAGGAATACTTTGCAATAGAGAAAAACACAAAACGGAAATACAAAATCTAGGTATTGAGCCAATAGACCTGCTTATAACTAATCTATACCCATTTTGGGAGACAGTAAGTAGCGGCTCAAATGAAGAGCAAATTATAGAACAAATTGATATCGGCGGAGTGGCGTTAATTAGAGCTGCAGCAAAAAACTTTCGTTTTACTTCAGTTATTTCTAGCATTCAAGACTACGAAGCACTAAAAGCTAAGATGATAAAAAATAACAATGAAACAACATTGGAATATAGAAAATATTTAGCAACCAAAGCATTTGCTCTCACTGCACACTACGATTCTAATATTCACAGTTGGTTTTTATCCCAGAGTAAAAATAATGAGTTGCCAGAGTTTTTCGCACTATATGGGCATAAAGCACAAGAATTAAGGTATGGTGAAAACCCTCATCAAAAAGCTGCATTTTATAGCAATCAATTCACCAAATATCCGCTGGAAAAAATACATGGAAAAGAGTTGAGTTATAATAATATAGTAGATATAGAGTCCGCACTTAACATAACTTCTGAATTCGAAGAGCCTGCAGCAGTGATAATAAAGCACAATAACCCATGTGGCGCTGCTGTTAGTAATAATGCTTTGGAGGCATATGAAAAGGCTCTATCATGTGATGAAGTAAGCAGTTTTGGTGGCATAGTTGCCTTAAATCGGGAGATAGATTTAAAGCTAGCAGAAAAATTAAACGAGATATTTTTGGAAGTAGTGATAGCACCATCGGTAAACAATGAGGCACTAAAAATTTTACAAAGAAAGAAAAATTTAAGAGTGATTATTCATAAATCTTTCCAACAAAATGTGAAATACCAAATTAAAAATGTTGTTGGTGGGTTTTTGGTGCAAGAAAATAATGACCACACAATAAAAGCAGAACAAGTAACAAAGTGCACTACAGCAGAAAAAGAAAAGGAAGATCTTATTTTTGCCTGGAAAATATGTAAACATGTGAAATCCAACGCAATAGTTATAGCAAAAGATGGTTGTGCTATTGGCATCGGCGCAGGGCAAACAAGCAGAATAGATAGTGTGAACATTGCAGTGAAAAAAGCAGGTGAAAAATGTAAAGGTGCAGTGCTTGCTTCAGATGCATTTTTTCCATTCCCAGATAGCATAGTAGAAAGTGCAAAACATGGAATTACAGCTATAATTCAGCCCGGCGGCTCGCTGAAAGATCAAGATGTGATAAAAGCTGCAAATGAAAATAAAATTGCTATGTTTTTCACTGGCGTTCGCAATTTTTTCCATTAGGCTTGTGTCTTATCGTCATACCGCCGCGGTATCTCTTAACATAGATCCCGCTAACAAGTAGCGGAATGACGAGGTATAAACCATCGTCATGCTGCCGCGAACCGTCATACCTACCCCTACAACAACATTGCAAGCATTGATTTTTCTCCATATGAAAAGAGTCT
>NZ_JAPQLK010000163.1:0-727 GCF_028981785.1 Wolbachia endosymbiont of Drosophila leontia | reverse complement strand
CAGCTTGCAAATGATTGTCCTTTCCTTCATTTCTCTCCTATTACGAAGATTTTAAACAGGTTCTTACATTTATCATCGCAAAATTGTGCTCTGCATGCAGGAGAGTATAATTTTGCTATGCTTCTCTCAAGCTTTGCTGAGAGCCCTCTAATTTCAGCAATAAATCTTCCACTACTTAATGTCACTTTACCAAAAATTCCTGAATGTAGATTCATTGTTCCCTGGGTCAAGTCTTTATAATTCACAAGAAATATCTCAATATTTGCAAAGTCGTACTTTCCTGATAAAACATCTTTTTCTTTGATATCAACACTATTTAATATTCCCTCAATTTCCAAATTATCAGTCTTTAAATCGCTGTTTAATATTATACTACTGGCTGTAAATCCACTTGAAGATTTATAGAGTATATTATCAATATTTAAGTCTTCATCATAGTCAGTGAATCCCATTACTTCTCCACCTGCGAGCTTTAATTTCCAGCACGTAGCAGTGGTAAGTAATTCTCCAGCTAAATGATTTTTTAGTGTGGTTTGCATAGGGGCCTCCTGCTTAATTGATTAAATTTGAAAGTAGCTATACGGCCAGTAGAATAAGGGCAGTGTGTTCTTTTCTCATCATCTAAGTAGCCATAAAGCGTCATTCCGGTGACCATAGGGTGTCATTCCAGTGCTTGACACTGGAATGGCTTTGTTGCATCGCTAGCTATGATGGATTAAAGATAAAA
>NZ_JAPQLK010000162.1:0-1922 GCF_028981785.1 Wolbachia endosymbiont of Drosophila leontia | reverse complement strand
AGCTTGCAAATGATTGTCCTTTCCTTCATTTCTCTCCTATTACGAAGATTTTAAACAGGTTCTTAGGAAATTTTCAACATATTTATGCATCTCCTATTACTCCTTCAACATAGACGACACTTTTTTCGAGCAGGAAATCACTTTATTAACCATATAGTTTTCATGATTATTATCTATTTTAGGCAACTCATACAGATAATTTACCATCATTCCAGCCGACTGACTAATACCTTTTTCAGAAGTATCTGCCATCCAGTTTAATTGTTTTATCGATGCACCATTGCTTAAATGAAAATGCGCCACCGGATCATAAGCATTCCCATTACTATTATTCACTTTTAGTAAATAATATGCACATAGTTTAAGCATGCATTGTTTAGTTTCATTTATACATTCAACGTTAATTTTTAATTGCTCTGCACTTTCTAAAATTTCTGCACTAGATTGTTTTATATTTAGTTTGCCCAATAAAGTGACATCTTGGTTTAGATTGTTTTTTAGCCATTTCGTAAAGCCAGGTATTGGAGAAAGAGTTGCGTATGTTTTTATACTTTTAAACTCCTGTGATAGCTTTTCTACAACCCTTTTGATCAAAAAATTACCAAGGCTGATTCCAGATAACCCTGCTTGAGTATTTGATATTGAATAGAATATAGCAGTGCTCGCACTACTTGGATCATTTGAAGGTACCGACTCATCTAAAAGGTGTTGAATACTATCTGCAATCTTATCCACCAATGCAACCTCTACAAAAATTAGAGGTTCGTTTGGTATCTTGTAATGAAAAAAAGCAAAACAGAGACCCAGCCTGTTTTTTAAGTCATCCCAAGAGGAAATTTTATGCACAGCTTCATATTTTATAAGTTTTTCTAGCAATGATGCAGGTGAATCCCAGGTGATTTGACGAAGATCAAGTAGATCAACATCAACCCAAGTATAGAGTATATTTTTTAATTCGCTTTCTAGTGGATTCAAGCTTCTATATTGGTTCTTTAGCTTAAGCACGTCAGAACGCATATCAACAATAAACTTAAGGCCTTCTGGTAAAGAAATAAATTGCTTTAATATTTTAGAACGCGGTGATTCAAGAATTTTTATTAAATCCTGTTCAAATTTATAGTTTAACTCGGGATCTTGGTTTTTCTTATACTCTCTAATTCTCTCATCTATTTCCGCTTTATTCGGATTAAATTTTTCTGCCAGGGTTTGTAGAAATTTTATTTTACCTTTCTCTGATAAGCTTAAGTACAAGTTACCAAGAGATACAGCGTTTTTACGTGCTGAAACCTCCCCTCCCTTTGGATTTAAGCACTCGTTCATCTTCAAGACTAAACTATCGATATCGCAACTGTTGCTTAAATCAGGACTGATGTTACCAATCCACGATCTTACAGCATCTGCCACTCCACCTAGTATTTTAAAAAAGCTTCTTACCGCCTTTTTGTCTTCAACTTTCACTATATCAGTTTTTGCCAATGATTCTTTTGTCATAGATTCCCTTTATTATACATAGCTAATGCAAGTCAGGGTCATACCGCTGCGATATCTCTAGATCCCGCTAACAAGTAGCGGGATGACGAATTTGTCGTTTGTCAAATCGTCGGTAAACCCAAGTTATTTTAGCTACATATAGCTTAAGTTAAAGGAAAATTTTAGCTACATAGCAGGCACTATTACTAGATTATTAATAATTCAGTAATACAATAGACTTCTTGCACTACCTCCCAAGCCACAACTGTCATTCAGTAGAAACGAAAAAACTTACTTGACAAACTCCGCCAGCCTCCTTATCGTGAAACTGAAGCTATTTATTTATCTTCGCAATCTGTGCAGGTTAATGACAAAAAACTTGGGGTATTTGGCGTCTCATGTTTAATTTTTCGCACTACGTGCATCGCATGTCTTTAAAAATTTCTGGGTTT
>NZ_JAPQLK010000161.1:0-536 GCF_028981785.1 Wolbachia endosymbiont of Drosophila leontia | reverse complement strand
TTGTCCTTTCCTTCATTTCTCTCCTATTACGAAGATTTTAAACAGGTTCTAAGAGATACCGCGGCGGCATAGCTATCTTCAAAAATATGGTTGAATAATTGTGTGTATAATTATTAATATTTTTAAACACTTTGGCTATGGCTTTATCTAATTTTCTCGACCCTAAGCTGGATTTAACCTGCAAAAAAATATGTAGGGTCAAGAACTGGCGCGCCTACTTTAGGGTTTGGTGGCTGATCCATTGTTTTCACAATAGGCCTCAATCCAAATTCCCATGTTAACGTTTCCAGCTCCCGCCTCGTCAAATGCAGCATCCGCACTACGCTTTCCTAGCAGATTCTTTACCAAAGTTTATAACATATTGTGCTGGTGATGCTTTCGGTGTGTAATACCTTATTCTGTAGTCTGAATATAGACCCAGCGTTTTGTATATCCATTCGCTACTCCACTTCTTCCAACCAAACCCTCTCTTCACTTTCAGCTAATAAGTGATTTTCTATTTCACCTTCCAAACTTGCCTCCAGCAGCTTTTTTAT
>NZ_JAPQLK010000160.1:0-3266 GCF_028981785.1 Wolbachia endosymbiont of Drosophila leontia | reverse complement strand
CAGCTTGCAAATGATTGTCCTTTCCTTCATTTCTCTCCTATTACGAAGATTTTAAACAGGTTCTAAAATAGCAACCGTTGTAACCATGAACTCTAAAATATTTAAAGAGCCTACTAATATCTTTAAGGTAAACGTTCATGTGATTCCGCAGAATAATTCTGTTTTTTGATTCTATCTGTCCATTTATCATTTTCTATATCTTGTTTGTTGGTTGCTTTTTTTTCTTGCTCAACAATTGCCTTATCTATCTCCTTATGCATTGCATCAATTGCATTAATCGCACCTCCTTTTTTGTATACTTCGCTTTTCCCTTCAATAATTAACTTAATAAAAGTATTTACAACAGACTGCACTTGATTATGATTAACCTGACCTTTTGTCAAAGAAGGTAAAGAGCCTAATTCCATCAATACTTCTGGTGCTGTTTTATCTTGAGTGGAAAGTCCTAAATTATCTGCTACTTTACTTATTAATAACTCTCTGTGTTCTTTATTATCTTCCAATTTAGCATAATCACTCAATAAATCTATAACGGTAGATACTCTGACTTCAACAACATCATCAACATCTTCATCTTCTAGAGCAACTCCTGACCCCAATAACCTCTCTCTGAGATTTTCGCTTAAAAGATTGATAAATTCTTCATTTGCATCTGATCCTGTGGTTGATATTGTACCATCTAAATAGTTACTTTGAGCACCGAAGCCATGCTCTATTTGTATTTTTGTCTCAGGTTTAAATCCTAATTTTGCACAGAATTTCTGAAAATATTCTTTAATAATGTCAAACAAGCTCTTGCCATTATCTTTATAATTTTTTAACTCTTTAGGAATAGTAAGTGACAATTTACCATCTCTGTATGTTACAAAGTCTTCACCATTGTGAGATTCAATTGTAAATTCCAATGAACTAGATAGATTACATATCTTATCGCCATGCATAACTTGATTTTTAACAGAGAGTATTGGTAGCCTCATATCAGATCTAATTCTCACATTATTTTGGTTAGCACAATCAATATTTATTACTTTTTTAGGATTTTCTACTATGAACGACTGTCCAAGTGCAAGTTGGGTTTGTATAAATGGAGCAGCCTCATACCCTGCTTGATTACAATTGGTAACTAGCTCTTCTAAAATAGCATCACTTGGAACTTCTGCCCCAGCGTATCTGAACATTTTTTTGAAAACTTCTTTTGCAAAGGAACGGTAATCCTTGTTTTCATCTTTCTCTGTTGGTAATAGATGGATATACCTTTGGCCAGCATTGTAAAATTCTTCAAATTCTTTCTTATATGAATCGGTTTTTTGATGATTGGCAGTTTTGGAATTTTCACAGTGATTTTTCCATAGCTCACCCAATGCATTACTTACAAGCTCTTTCTCAATATCTTCGAGTACTGAAGCAACAAAAGCTTTGCCATGATCCGTATCTATTTCTCTTGTTCCTTTTTTGTTAAATATTTCGTCATTATATATATCATCACTATTAAAAAGTTCGCTTTTGCGGTGCTTAGCTCCTTCCTTAAATGCAATAATAAGATTTTTATCTATTTCTTTTCCGTTAATAATAAAATTCATCCTTTGAAAATCTAAGAACATTGTTTCACCGGAATTCGCTAATTTATTATCTTGATCTGCTCTTAATTTACTAAAATTGAACTCTTTAGCTGTGGCCTTTAATCTAACTACTGGACTCTTATTATTTTTTCCTTTTGTCTCTTTCATAAATAACACCTTACTGTAAATATGCTGTAAGTTATATCATATAATGATGAATAATTTGGTAATATATTAAGAAAATCGACAGTATATTTCTTTATTTAAGGGGTGTAGGAAAGGCGTAGATTTCTCTTTCCATTTGTAGCGTACTGCATTAATATTTATGTATTAATCTAGAAAATAATGATGAATAATATTGTAATTGTTGGTCTGCAATGGGGTGACGAAGGCAAGGGTAAAATAGTAGATTATCTTTCTGAGAATGCAGATGTAGTTGTGAGATTTCAGGGAGGAAATAATGCAGGGCACACTATAGTAGCAGATGATGAGGTTTATAAATTAAATTTACTGCCCTCTGCTGTTTTGAGGCCAGGCAAAATATCTATCATAGGAAATGGCGTTGCTCTTGATTCACACGCTCTAATCTCAGAAATAGAGTCATTGAAAGTTAAAGGAGTAGACGTAAACTATAACAACTTGATGGTATCTGAGAGCTGTCCATTAATACTTAGCGTACATAAGGACAAGGAAAAGCTATTTGAAGATTTAAATGGAAATCACAAAATTGGTACAACAAATAAAGGGATAGGACCATGTTATGAAGATAAAGTTGGGAGGAGAGCTATACGCCTTTGTGACTTAGAAAACGCAGATGAGCTCAATAAAAGATTGGATACTCTTTTGAATTACCACAATGCTATCAGGAAAGGCCTTAACTACCAGGTAGTTAAAAAAGAAGAAATATTAAAGGAAATTCAAGAGATTTCAGAAAAAATTCTTTCATATAAAAAACCTGTGTGGAAGATATTAAATGACTTGATGAAAGAAGGTAAGAAAATAATATTTGAAGGTGCCCAAGGCGCATTTTTAGATATCGACCACGGAACTTACCCTTTTGTTACTTCAAGTAATACTGTAGCATCGCAAGCAATAACAGGCTCAGGGTTATCCTCCAATGCTTACATTATTGGTGTGGTAAAAGCTTATACAACAAGAGTGGGCAATGGCCCATTTCCTACTGAGCAGAAAAATGAAGTAGGAGATAGCTTGTTTACTATAGGTAAGGAACTTGGAACAGTGAGCAATAGAAGAAGGCGTTGCGGATGGTTCGATGCAGTTTTAGTGCGCCAGGCCGTACAACTCTCTGGAGTTTCAAGCATTGTATTAACCAAATTAGATGTGCTTAATTCTTTTGATACAATTAAAATATGCACTGGTTACAAGTATAGCGGAAAAATGTATGATTATTTACCCGCATCGCATTCAATACAAGGGGAATTAGAGCCAATATATGAAGAGTTTCCTGGCTGGAAAGAAAACACTCAAGGTAAAAGGTCGATTGAAACATTGCCTATCAATTTAATAAAATATATAGAAGGGTTAGAAAAATTAATAGGTGTACCAATTCATCTAATCTCAACTAGTCCAAAGAGAGAGGATGTTATTAAGCTTAAAGATTTCTGAAAACGTCCTTGTATCTTAGAACCTGTTTAAAATCTTCGTAATAGGAGAGAAATGAAGGAAAGGACAATCATTTGCAAGCTG
>NZ_JAPQLK010000159.1:0-3624 GCF_028981785.1 Wolbachia endosymbiont of Drosophila leontia | reverse complement strand
TTGCATAGATATACCTCTTTCTTAACTATGCTCATTTTACCTCATATTTTCGAGATCCTTAACAGGTTCTAATATGTCATTGCTGTAGGCTGCATTTAGTAATATAATCTCATATTAAATAAGACTTTACTTAAGTTTATGCTAGATTCCCCGCTAATTTTGACAGCCATTCTTATATTTTTTATTTTTACGTTGTCATTCTTTTTCATAAGAAAGATATTTGGATCAACAAACAAGAAGATAATAAAATCCTTTAGGAAAATTGTTCAGCAAATAAATGCATTAGAAACAGAAATGCAGAGCTTATCTGATGAGGAGCTTGCTGGTAAAACTGAAGAATTCAATCGAGAATTGAAAAATGGGAAAACGTTAAATGATCTTCTCGTACCTGCATTTGCAGTTGTGCGTGAAGCCTCTCGAAGGTTTCTTAACATGAGGCACTTTGATGTTCAACTGATTGGTGGAATGGTGCTCCACAATGGCATGATATCAGAAATGAAAACAGGAGAGGGAAAGACACTCGTTGCAACTTTAGCAGCATATCTAAATTCCTTAGAAGGGAAAGGCGTGCACGTCGTAACTGTTAACGATTATCTTGCAAAACGAGACACGGAGTGGATGAGCAAATTATATAATTCTCTTGGGGTTTCTGTTGCGTTTATTACGAATAACTTGACAGACGAAGAGAGGAAAGAGGCTTACAGTGCAGATATCGTGTATTCCACAAATAACGAGCTTGCCTTTGATTACCTGCGAGATAATATGAAATTTTCTCAAGAAGACATGGTTCAGAGAGGCTTTCACTACGGAATAGTTGATGAAGTGGACTCAATACTCATTGATGAAGCTCGCACTCCGCTTATTATTTCTGGCCCTGTTGAGGAAAACAATCAGATATATAAGCATATCAATAAAATAGTAACCAAATTAGTTGACTATGATTATGAAGTAGATGAAAAAGGTAGAACGGTATTCTTGACTGAAGATGGTATTTCACGAGTGGAGGAACTACTGAGGTCATACAATCTCATTCCTGAAAATTCCTCGCTCTATGATACTGACAGCATGATAATGACTCATTATATAGACCAAGCATTACGTGCACATAAGCTGTTTACTGCTGATAAAGATTATATAGTAAAGGATGGCAAGGTAGTGATTATTGATGAATTTACTGGGCGTATGATGGAGGGCAGGAGATATTCCGATGGTCTTCATCAGGCACTTGAAGCGAAGGAGAATCTTGAAATTCAGCATGAAAACCAAACTTTAGCATCGGTTACATTTCAGAATTACTTTCGTATGTACAATAAACTCTCCGGAATGACTGGAACAGCAGCAACAGAGGCAGAAGAGTTTCGTGATATATACAGATTAGATGTAGTAAAAATTCCAACCAATGTACCTGTAAAAAGAGTTGATATTGATGATGAAATTTACGGTACAGAAAAGGAAAAATTTAATGCTGTGTTGAAGTTTATAGAAGAATGCCACAAACACCTTCAACCGGTCCTTGTTGGCACGGTGAGCATCGAAAACTCTGAGAAGCTTTCTGCGCTTTTGCAAAGCCATTCTCTTAAGCATTCAGTATTGAATGCTCGTTATCATGAACAAGAGGCGTACATAATAGCGCAAGCTGGGGTGCCAGGTAGTGTCACTATAGCAACTAACATGGCAGGGCGTGGAACTGATATTCAGCTTGGTGGAAATGCTGAAATGATCGCAAAGGTAGAGCTCAAGAAAATAAAAAATGCTGATGAAAGAGAAAAAAAATATCAAGAAATAATTGAAAGAGTAAAAAAAGATAAGGAAATTGCTATAAAAGCTGGTGGTTTATGTGTGGTTGGAACCGAAAGACATGAAAGCAGGAGAATAGATGATCAATTACGCGGCCGTTCTGGTCGTCAGGGGGATCCTGGACTTTCTAAGTTCTTTTTATCGCTCGAAGATGACCTAATGAGAATATTTGGTTCTGATAGAATGAGAAGCTTTTTACAAAAAGTAGGGTTAAAGAATAACGAAGCTATTCATCATCCATGGATCAATAAGGCACTCGAGAAAGCGCAAAAGAAAGTTGAAGCTAGAAACTATGACGTGCGGAAATCTCTACTTAAGTTTGATGACGTAATCAATAACCAACGTAAAGTTATTTTTAAGCAGAGAAACAATATCTTAGGCAACGAAATTAATGATTTGTTTGAAGTGTATAGCGAAGTAAATGAGAGCGTAGTAGAAGGTATAATCCAAAGTGGCTATTATGAGGATTATATTGAAGATATAGTCAAAGAATTCCATACAAGGTATGGAATAACGCTTGATAAAGAAGACTTGGCAAAGTTTTTGAATAAACAAGAAGCTTTGAATTATGTAAATGATAAGATACAAGAATTTTTTACTGAGAAAGAAAAATATTTCAACAGTCAGCACACTACAGATTTGTGGAATACGATCGTGAAGCAAATGATGATAATGACACTTGATCATTTATGGAGGGAACACCTTTCAGTTCTAGAGAGCCTAAGACAAAGCATAAGCTTACGTGCTATGGGGCAGAAAGATCCACTGAATGAATTTAAACGCGAAGCTTTCTTGATGTTTGAGTCGATGCTTGAAAAATGGAAGGAACTCACCATTCATCGCCTAGCGCACTTTAAGTTGGCAGACAACCAAGAGATAGGCAATAGATTACATTCTGCTAGAAATAGCAGACTTCCCAAAGTCTCAAGAAACGACAAGTGCCCTTGTAATTCTGGAAAGAAGTACAAACACTGCCACGGCGCGGTTACTGTGGTGAATTAATAATTATGGTTGTACAGTTTGTTTATTTCCATCAACATTACTGCAGCTAACCTCACTTAGCTTACTGTTTAATGAATACTCTGATGACTTATATGTAACTCCATAGGTAATACTACCAACTGTCAGTGCAGATGCTACAGTAATTCCAATTATTGCTAGTGCAGGTAATGCAGTGGCATAGGCAAGTACTAGTGGAACTACAACAGCAGATATAACACCAACAGTAATTCCTGCTGTTATAGCTTTAGGTCTATGAATAAATGATGGATCTGCACCATAATTTAGTAGAAGTTTTGCTACTTTTGGATGTTGATAATTTAGTCTTGGATATTCACCGTGAGTGTAATAAACAGCATAATATGAAGGAGTCCTTCCGTCTTTATCTTGTACATCAACACCTGCCCCTCCTTTTAATAGAGCCTCTGCTATTTGTGTATACCCGTTCTCAGCAGTATAATGCAAAGGAGTTTTTCCATCTTTGCCTTGTAGATTAACATCTGCTCCTTTTTCTAGCAAAACTTCTACTACTTGTGTGTGCCCATGTCTGGCAGCATAATGCAAAGGAGTTCTTCCTTTTTTATCTTGCGCATTAACATCTGTCCTTCCTTCTTTTAGTAGGATTTCCACCATTTGTACATATCCACACTCAGCAGTATGATGCAAAGGAGTAAATCCAAATCCATTTTGTACATTAGTAGCTCCTGCCCTTAACAGAAGCCTTACCATTTCTATCTTATTCCCAAGGTGAACAGCATAATCTAAGAACCTGTTTAAAATCTTCGTAATAGGAGAGAAATGAAGGAAAGGACAATCATTTGCAAGCTG
>NZ_JAPQLK010000158.1:0-3171 GCF_028981785.1 Wolbachia endosymbiont of Drosophila leontia | reverse complement strand
CAGCTTGCAAATGATTGTCCTTTCCTTCATTTCTCTCCTATTACGAAGATTTTAAACAGGTTCTAAGATATAGTAATTTAGACTTCCTTACACAATTAACTGTTGAATTTTACATTCTTAGCTGTATTATAGCTAAAGTGCTCTAGGTTTACTGACTATAACGGTATGGCGTAGGGCTTTAGCTCTTTTTTTATAAACGTAGGTGTTTTATATGTCAGACCTTTTCTATATTGAAACTACGTGTTGTGTGGACGGTCGGTGTGATGTCTATACAGGGGAAGTGAGTTTTAATGATGTCATGTTAGGCAAGTTCAGTCTAAATTCGTGCAGCGGGAAAGAAGCTATGATAAATCTAGACATTATTACATTCGATATTAATATCGCTATTGATGGTCAAGATGGAAAGACAATAAAAAAAGACCTTAAAGGTCTTGAATTTGTAACTAAAGATGATGGTTCTTGGTATATTAATAAGGATTTTGGTGATGATAAATTTGAAGTTGTAGTAAAGCAATCATAATTTTACATCTCAGGTGTAACATTTAGTATAGGCGCTATTCTATTTATAATGTTCTTTACTATAGGCGCGGCAATTATTCCCCCGGTATGGTGCATCCCTTGAGGCTCATCAATAGCAATTAGCACTATGTACCTTGGGTCAAGCATAGTTAGCACTCCTATAAATGATGCTATGTTTGCATCTTTGCTATATTTACCATCTACAACTTTTTCCGCCGATCCAGTTTTTCCTCCTATTGAATATGCCTTTATTTTTGCTTTTCTGCCAGTGCCATCTGTTACTGCTGCACGTAATAATTTTCTCATTTCCCTGGAAGTTCTTCTTGAGATAATTTGCTCTCCTATACTTCTTTTATTCAACATCAAGGTTGCGTTATGAAATATCCCATTGTTGATTAATGCTGCTGCAGTTTGTGCAAGATGTATAGGAGTTACAGCTATGCCATAACCATAAGATGCTGTTATTAAAGTGTTTTCACTCCATTTATCCGGGATTATCGGTGTGGATTTTTCTGGTATTTCTATTTTCAAAGGAGAAAATAGCTTCATAGCTTTAAAGTATTCTACCTGTTTTTCAATACCTAGTTTGACTGCAATTTTTGCTGCACCAATGTTGGATGATTTTACAAATATATCTTGCACAGTAATTTTTGGAATTTTAGATTTATGAAAATCCTGAATTTTATACTTTCCAATGGTGATTGGTGTTGATACGTCATATAAATCGCTAGTTTTTGTAGCGTTCGCATCAAGCGCTGCGGCTATTGTAAAGTATTTTAATACCGACCCCATCTCATATACCCCAAGACTGGCGCGATTGAACTTTTGTACGTCTTCTGCCTTATTCTGTAAGTTGGGATTAAAATCAGGTAGGCTGACCATCGAGATAACTTCACTATTTCTCACATTTAAAACAATTCCTACTCCGCCAAGTGCCTGATATCTGCTTACAGCTTTAGTTAGCTCTTCATGCACTATGCTTTGCACTCGTGTATCTAAGGATAGTATTATGGGCTTTTCTTGCTCATTATTTTTACTTATATATGCCTCAACTCCTGCAATACCGTTGCCATCTATGTCAGTGTAACCAAGCACGTGTGAAAATAAATTACTGTGAGGATATATACGCTTTATGTCGTCATAAAAATTTACTCCTGGTACACCAGCGTTTTTGATCGCTAGTAATTCTTTTGGAGTCAAGTGCCGCTTTATCCAAGCAAATTTCTTTTCTGAAGTAAGTACTCTATATAAGTTCTTGTATTCGAGGTCATGCAAAGTAGAACACAGTTGTGCTGCTATACTTTCCGGATTCTTTACTTTGGTTGCATCTATATATAGTGATGTTGTGGGCACATTTGTTGCTATTACCACTCCATTTCTATCTAAAATATCGGGTTGTTTATGTACTATATTATCTTTTCTAAAATTTTCTGAAGTAGTAAGTTGATCAAATGTTAAAGAGAATATGCGAAAAATAATTATTATATAAAATATAAATAATGGTACTATAAAACACAGTGAGCGGAGCTTATTTTTAAGTAATGCTTGCATATTTACTTGATTTGACAAAAATGGAAATCATCTTAGCTGAACCACGAGGTTTTTGTGCCGGGGTAAAAAGAGCTGTGGACATATTAGCTATTACTTTAGAAAAATACAAAAACGAGCGCCAAGTTTATGTGCTACACGAAATTGTTCACAATAAATATATAGTAGAGGACTTTAAGAAACAAGGAGTGGTTTTTGTAAGCAGTATCGAGGAAATTGAAGATAATGAAGGAATACTGATCTTCAGCGCGCACGGAGTATCAAAAAATATAGAAGATGAGGCAAAAAGAAAGGGTATTCAAGTGATTGATGCAACATGTCCTTTAGTCAACAAAGTGCATAAAGAAGCAAAAAGGTATGAAAACAGTGGTAAAGAATTAATTCTCATTGGGCATGAAAACCATCCAGAAGTTAAGGGAATTAGGGGAAGAGTAAACAATCCTATCACTTTAGTGCAAACTTTGCAGGATGTATATGATTTAAAGGTTAAAGATCCAGATAATTTGTCTTATGTTACACAAACTACGTTAAGCATCGACGATACCCGTGACATTATTGCTGCCTTGAAATTAAGGTTTCCAGGCATAACAGGTTCAGATTTAAAGGACATATGCTATGCAACGCAAAACAGACAAAATGCTGTTAAAAAGCTAGCTGAAATTGTAGACATGGTATTAGTTGTAGGAAGTAAAAATAGCTCAAATTCAAACCGCTTATTGGATCTGTGCACTGCCAGAGGAAAAAGAGCCTACTTGATTGATAATTACAGCTGTGTGAATAAAAGCTGGTTTCAGGGCGTAGAAAAGATAGGAATCACTGCAGGTGCTTCCGCTCCTGACATATTGGTTGATGAATTAATGGACTACCTAAAAGTAAACCTGAGTGTAAAAATTTCAGTTATGCCAGGTGGTATTATTGAAAGTGTTCAGTTTAAAATACCGAATCTGGTTTAAAACACAACTTATCTACCAAGCTTCTCTTGAAATCACACAAACCAGCATCTATAGCTAAGACGTCACACCGCGATTCATCAGACTTCTTGCATAACCATATAACAAACTTTTATTGGGAATAGAAACGAAAAAACTTACTTGACACCCTTCG
>NZ_JAPQLK010000157.1:0-3580 GCF_028981785.1 Wolbachia endosymbiont of Drosophila leontia | reverse complement strand
TAGATATACCTCTTTCTTAACTATGCTTATTTTACCTCATATTTTCGAGATCCTTAACAGGTTCTTATATATAAAAAAAAATGTGAACGTTATGTGAATATTATATTAACAATATTAAACCTTAATTTTAATATTATTGCTCATATATTCCGATAAGATACCATATTTTGGCAAGAAAATCTATGTACATAAATAAAATTGATGTGAAGAGTAGAGTAGAGTAGGATATCTACACCAACTGTACTTAAATTTTTTGATATGACACACACTCCAGTTTTGCTAAAAGAGATGCTATCACTACTATCACCGCAGGATGGTGGTATATATGTGGACGCCACATTTGGAGCTGGAGGGTATAGCAAAGCAGTATTGGAGTCAGCTGATTGCAAAGTATATGCAATTGATAGAGATGAAACGGTAACTAAGTTTTATGATGATTTAAGCATTAGATATCCAGATAGAATAAAACTATTCATTGAGAAGTTTAGTAATATTAAAAGTATACTAAGCAGCGTTGAGCCATCTCCTGTCATCCCAGTACTTGATACTGGAAAAAATAACTGGTCACACGCTGGAATGACATCAAACGGAGTGGATGGAGTGGTCTTTGACATCGGAGTTTCATCTATGCAGCTTGATAACGGAGATAGAGGGTTCTCATTTTTACATGATGGTCCACTCGATATGAGTATGGATAACTCTTCTTATATAAACGCTTCAACGTTTGTTAACGCTTTACGCGAAGAAGAAATCGCAAATACTATATATAACTACGGAGGCGAACGTCATTCTCGCAAAATTGCAAGAGCAATAATAAATGCACGGAAGAAGAAAACTATTAAAACTACATTTGAGCTTGCGGATATTGTACGTTCCGTGGTATTTCGTGGAAAAAGCAAAATTGATCCTGCAACCAGAACATTTCAGGCAATCAGAATATGGGTAAACGATGAGCTGGGAGAACTTGAAAAGGGTATTAAAGCTGCATCTGAGATTTTAAGTGAGAGTGGCAAATTAATTGTTGTCACCTTTCATTCCTTAGAAGATCGTATAGTCAAAACTTTTTTTAAAGATTTATGTGCTACTGATTGCAAGACATTCTCTCTGCTAAGTAAAAAAGTGATCGAAGCAAGTATAGAAGAAGTAAGTGCAAATCCGCGTTCACGCTCAGCAAAACTAAGAGCTATACAGAGGTTGTCGTGAGAACTTTCTGCATCATCTCAATAGTTATGTTTTTTCTTAGCATTGTAGGACTATTTAAGGTAAAATTACATGTTCAGTCGTTAAATAGAGAGCTAATAAAAATGAAAAGTGAAATTAATTTAGTACAAAGTGATATAAAAGTTTTACAAGCAGAGTGGAGCTATTTGAATAATCCAAAAAGACTTGCAAGCCTTGTAAAGAAATACCTGAAAAATAACTCTTTAATACTGGCTAGCCAGGTTAAAAATCTTGACTCTTTAAATGGCCGCAGTGTGCTAGCACAACTTAAAATCCATGATCAACAGTGAGATTAAGTCTTATTTTTTACAGATGAGCACATCACAGTAAAACTTACTTTGTATCCGTTCAGGATAGCGACAAGACCATAGAGTAAAAGTGAGTTTACAACAAATGGTGTCATCCCAGTGCTTGACACTGGGATCCAGTCTTTCCATAATCATCAAAAACATTGTATTTTAACGTAAAACAGCTATTTTTATGCTTACCAACTTAATAAAATTCCTGGATCCCAGTGTCTGGGCACTGGGACGACAAAGGAGAGCAGTGTCAGCTACTTGCATAACACCATTTGTTGTGCAACTTACTTTAGTATGAAATTGCTTGCGTAAGATTTTGGCAGCCTCTTAACATTTTTTGGCATTTCAATTATGTATTTAACGTTGCGTTTTTTTGCGTAGAATACTGCTTTTTCAAGAGAATCAAACTTTAATACAATCTGTTTTTTTGGATCTTTTGAGCCAACCCACCCCATTAAAGGTTCAATGTAGTAAGAGCCAGATTCAATTTTCAGGTGCCAGAAATTTGTATTACCTAAACCAGATTGTGTTGCATTTCTTGTTGGTCTATAAATCCTAAAAACTACTTTATCGTCAATGCCCATAGTTCTTGTTAAATAAGCTTAAATATATATCTAAATAAATCCTTTCACAAACAATTAGTATGAAAGAATGAAGTTTGAAATAAATATTTTTATGTTATATTATTATTAAATTATATTAAAAGGATTAGCTGAATAGGAGTAACCGATGACGCAACAGGAAATAGTAACAATTAATGCAGAGTTACGTGATATAACAAAAACGAAAGCGATGCATTCTCTAAGGAAGAAAGGAAACATCCCTGGAATCATATATGGAAAGGGCCATGATAATGTAAATTTGACATTGTCTGCAAAGGAATTCACAAAGCAATATAAGTCAGGCTCTCTTTCCGCACATTTGATAGAGCTGAATATTTCGGGCAAAAAGGAATATGCTCTTGTTCGCGATATCCAACTGCATGTAGTAAAGGATACTGTGCAACATGTTGATTTTCAGTTTGTTGATAAAGGCAGTGAAATTAAAATAGACATACCTCTATCATTTGTGAATGAAAGTAAAGCTCCAGGAATCAAATTAGGTGGAGTGCTTAATGTTTTGTGTCGTTCTATTGCTGTTAAATGCTCTCCTGATAAAATACCTCAGGTTATTGAAGTTGATTTATCCGGTAAAATGATTGGCCAGTCTATACATATTAATGATGTAAAATTACCAGAAGGTGTTAAGTTTGTAGCTCATGAAGAAGAAAATTTTACCATTGTTACAATTTCTGCTGCCGATAGTGACGTTGAAGAACCTCAAGCAGAAACAGAGGAATAGTGCACCTGATAGTTGGGCTTGGTAATCCTGGCAGTCAATATGAGCTAACTCATCATAATATCGGCTTCGTCACCGTTGATGCAATCTGCAAATATTGGGGTTTTCAGTTGTTCTCTAAAAAAGCCGATTATCTGACAACCTCTGGCATGATTAATGATAATAAAATCATGTTAATAAAGCCTTATTCATTTATGAATAATTCAGGCATCCCTGTTGCAAAAATACGAAACTTTTACAAATTATCGCTAGATAATATCGTTGTCATACATGATGACGCTGATTTGGAACTTGGAAGAATAAAAGTAAAGAAAGGTGGTAGTTCTGCTGGACATAATGGACTTAAATCCATAGATAGTTTTATTGGCAACGATTATTGGCGCTTGAGATTTGGAGTGGGTAGACCTGAAGATCAAAGAAGCTTAGCAGATTATGTGTTATCAAAATTTTCAAATTTTGATAATGTTACTCCCTTAGTGGAAAAAATAGCAAAAAATATACACTTAATGCTGCAAGGAGATAATACAGCTTTTATCAATTTGATTGTATAATATTACGAAACACAGGGGGTGCATGGTCCCAGAGTGCGATGGTGTGGATTTAGTATGAACAATTCAGGAGATTTTGTCCACTGTAAAGATATAAACTCAAAAGGTGTAAGAACCTGTTAAGGATCTCGAAAATATGAGGTAAAATAAGCATAGTTAAGAAAGAGGTATATC
>NZ_JAPQLK010000156.1:0-689 GCF_028981785.1 Wolbachia endosymbiont of Drosophila leontia | reverse complement strand
AGATATACCTCTTTCTTAACTATGCTTATTTTACCTCATATTTTCGAGATCCTTAACAGGTTCTAACAAAATATAACATTCAATCAAACGAAATATTCCAAGCTATATCAAGCAATAATAGACTAGTGGGAGCTGGGTCACTGGCCGGTAAATATTCGATTAAAATATCAGGGTTATTAAAAGATATAGAAGATATTATGAATATTCCTATTAGATCTCAAGGCGATGCAGTTTTGAGAATCAAAGATATAGCAAAAGTATACCCTAGGTTTGAGGATCACCAAGGATTTGCTCGCATTAATGGATTACCTAGTGTCATGCTAGAAATTTCAAAACGTAACGGAAAAAACATAATAGACACAGTAAATCAAGTAAAATACTTAATGGATAAGGCAAAAGATCAATTACCTGAAAATTTAAAAGTGGTGTACTTAAACGACCAGTCAAAAAACGTCCGCGATGTGCTTGATGACTTGGAAAACGGCATAATATTTGCTGTGTTGTTAATATTGATCATAATGATGCTTTCTATGGGAACAAGGATTGCTATTCTTGTGGCACTCTCGATACCCGGTTCCTTTCTCATTGGGATAATAGCTCTTTACTTTATGGGTATAACCTTAAATATCGTTGTGCTCTTCAGTTTAATTATGGCTGTTGGCATGCTGGTTGATGATGCAATTGTGATC
>NZ_JAPQLK010000155.1:0-1943 GCF_028981785.1 Wolbachia endosymbiont of Drosophila leontia | reverse complement strand
CAGCTTGCAAATGATTGTCCTTTCCTTCATTTCTCTCCTATTACGAAGATTTTAAACAGGTTCTAAGAGACTGAAGGACTATAACAAAGGACTATAATATAGGTGATAAAAACTTGTTTGACGTTATAAAAGAGTGTTTTCAGAAATTTTGCGAGAGGCTTGGATTTTTTAAAATAAAAATAGAGCATGGCTTGGATAAGCCACCAAAAGTGAACAGCCATCTGGAAAGTATGGAACCGTCCATTCATAGCAATGAGTATGGAAATACACCTAGAAACTAACAATTAAAATATTTCAAGCGCTGTTAGCTCATTTGCACAATCAATGACTTCAGAACTTGGGAACTGATTTTTAAACCAAGTATATTGACGTTTCGCGTAGTGTCTTGTGTTTGTTTGAGCAATTTGTATCGCTTCGTCTAAAGTAATCTCACCTTTCAAGTACTTTATAATTTCTGGCACTCCGTGTGCTTTCATAGCTGGCAAATGTGGAGCTAGGTTCATGCTAAGTAGCTTCTTTACTTCATCAATTGCTCCATTTTCAACCATTGTAATGAAACGAGAATTTGTTTTTTGATATACGTCTTCACGCTTAGGCAAAATTGTGTGTATCTTAAAATTATTGAACAAGGGAGGCTGTCTATTCTCTTGCCATACAAAAATTGACTTGCCAGTTTCAGTGATAACTTCAAGTGCCCTTGAAAGGCGGTGCGAGTCATTCATGAACACTTTACCTTGAATCCTTGGATCTTTGCTTAGCGCTAATTTGTAAAACTCCTCTTTACTTAAATTTTTCCTTAATTCGCTTACATTTTTCCTCACTTCCTGACTTATTTGTGGCATTGATGATAAGCCCTTGATTAAGCTGCTAATGTAGAGCCCACTTCCTCCAGTGATGATAGGTATTTGAGCATTTTCTAGTGCGTGATTAACTTCTTTTTCTAAATCTTCTAACCATAGACCCACGGAATAATTTTCTTTTGCTGAAACATAACCATATAGTTTATAAAATTCTTCTTGCTTTGGTGGTTGAGCAGTAATTATGGGAATTTCTTCATATACCTGCTTTGAATCACAATTTATTATACTAATATTTCCATATTTTTCTATCAGGTTATCGCATAATTCTGATTTACCTGAGGCCGTAATTCCTGTAATAATTACTATATTATTTTTCATTTATATTAATTTAATTAACATATGATAAAGTGTAGTAAAAGTTTGGATTCTACAATCTAAAGTTTGGAGATTTTTATGGCAGAAAACAACGACAATAATTCATTTACTAAGCGTTTCACAAACAGGACTCCTGGCGGTACAGGGGAAGGTTTTTCCAGTAAGTATTCGTCTCAAAACACCAAAGAACGGGCATTAGGGGAAAAAGGAAAAATTTCTGAATTAGCAGGCAAAAAAACCGAATCCAAGGAAGCTTTTTCTGAAATTGGCGGCATAAAAAGTAAAAGCAGAACTGTCAATAAGAGATCTTTTGCTGATGCAACAAAAAGAAGTAGGTCAGATCTTATATACTTAGTCCGTGGTAAAGATCGTGGAAAATCAGCGTGGCATTATGTATTAGTTGATAAAGAGAAAAGAGAAACGTTTCTAGCAAAAAGCAGAACTGGCTCTATAGATGTTGCAGACTATGGAGAGATTTTGTATTCAGGATGGGGAGAGGATCCACCACAGGCAATAGTTGATAAAGTCAATGAAGAGTTTGGGTTGTAGCAAGTCTGCATAACAAATGGTAAGCTGCGTTGTATTATATTCACAAAAACTAGCGTATCTGTTTAGAGGAGTGGCTAATGTGCAAATATTGAAGCAAAGTGCGTGACACACAGCTGTACGAACATTGCAATATGGTACATAGTAAACGATGTCATTCCAGTGCTTGACACTGGAATCCAGCTTTTTCATAATCATCAAAATGTTGTATTTTAACATAAA
>NZ_JAPQLK010000154.1:0-2627 GCF_028981785.1 Wolbachia endosymbiont of Drosophila leontia | reverse complement strand
CAGCTTGCAAATGATTGTCCTTTCCTTCATTTCTCTCCTATTACGAAGATTTTAAACAGGTTCTAATAGAGATTGATTTTTATTAACATTCAAGCTATATCTTCATCAGGCTGAGAATTGGAAATATGGCAATAATTCTTTTAGACACAAAAACTATAAATCGTATAGCAGCGGGAGAGGTAATAGAAAGGCCAGCGAGTGTAGTAAAGGAATTAGTAGAAAATGCAATAGATGCTGGAAGTTCAGAGATAGAGATCAAAATAGAAAGTGGTGGACGTAACCTTATAACTGTGACAGATGATGGAAATGGAATAGAAAAGGAAGATTTGGAACTTGCGTTTATGCGCCACGCTACTTCAAAATTAAGCGATAGTGAGTTAATAGAAATCAAGCACCTTGGGTTTAGGGGAGAAGCTTTACCTTCAATTGCAGCAGTAAGCAGAATGAAATTATCATCCAAGGCAAGTGGAGCAAAGGAAGCATGGTCTATAAGATATGAGGGAGGAGAAAAAATAAGAGAGATTACCCCTTGTTCTTTGTTGCAAGGTACATATATTGAAGTTCGTGACTTATTTTTTGCTACACCAAATAGACTAAAGTTTCTAAAAACCGAAAGGGCAGAAACACAAAGTATTGTTGATATTGTGAATAACTTAGCGATGATTAATTATAGTATTGGGTTTACTCTCACTTCCGGTAATAAAAAGCTCTTAAAATATGTTAAACAAACTTCATTATTTAACAGATTATGTGAAGTAGAAGAATTTCAGAGCAATTCGTTGGAAGTTAAAGAGGAAGAAGACGGCATCAAACTTACGGGACACATCTGTAAACCAACTATCAATCGTGGCAATTCAACTCAGATCTATACGTTTGTTAATGGCAGGCCAATAAAAGAAAATTTACTTATAGGTGCAGTTCGATATGCATATCAAGATTTTATTCCAAGTGGTAGGCATCCTTTTGCAGTGCTGCACTTAGAGATACCATATGATCAAGTAGATGTAAATGTGCATCCAAATAAATCAGAAGTAAGATTTCAGAATAAAAGGTTAATATATGAAATAGTGAGAAGAGGGATAATAAAAGCATTATCAATGAGAATAGGCACGTTCGCAGCAAGTGATCAAAGTATTGAAGAGTTTGATGCTAGTAAAAGTCAAGAGGAGGTTAATAGTAAGGAGAAAAAAAATCAAAAAGAGTTTTATGAGAAGAGACCAAGTCTTTTAGAAAATCGTCTAATGAAAGAATTCAATGCACCAGGTGAAAGAAGGCAAAGCTTACCAGAAACGTTTAAATATGGAGAATCTCCAACCCAAAAGGGAACGATGGTTTTAGAAAGGAAGCAAATTGATTTAATAGAGGATTATCCTCTGGGATATGCACGCTGTCAGGTCTACAATACTTACATTGTTGCTGAGACTGGAGATAGGCTGATTATAGTAGATCAACATGCAGCCTATGAGAGGTTGATCTACGAGTGCTTAAAGCAAAAATCAAGCATAAAAAGACAAAAACTTCTCCTTCCTGAAATAGTTGAGATTAAAAGCCAAGCAGGGACGGAGATGGTTGAAACTTATAAAGATAAGCTTTTTGAAATGGGTTTTGGTATTGAAATAGAATCAGAAGATAAAATAATGGTGAAAGAAATACCTTCAATCTTGGGAACAATAGATATAAAAGAGATGCTAGTTGATATAGTAGATAAGTTAACGGAAATGGAAGATACGTTGCCAATAGAGGATAAGATGAATAAAATATCAGCCACAATCGCTTGCCATGGAGCAGGAAGAAAAATGAAATTGGGGGAGATGAATGAGATACTAAGACAAATTGAGAAAACTCCATATTCTGGTCATGAAAGACCAACTTATATAGAAATGAAACTAAGTGATATAGAAAAATTGTTTGAAGGGAGATGAGTTCAGTTTGTCAAAAAGGTTGCCAATTAAGTATACGCAACAGCTCTTCTGATTATGGAGTATAAAATGTGAAAAAAGAGAATAATTACTCTAATTTTTTATATTATAAAGTAGTAGGACAGAAAGTAAGAAGTTGTAGGATAGCAAAGGGGTATACTCAAAAAGATTTAGCAAAAAAAATCGGAACAACATATCAGGTAATACTGCAATATGAAAAAGGAACACGAAAAATTTCGATTGAAAAATTGTACGCTATAGCAAAGGTGTTATCGGTTGATATTATAGACCTAATTCCTGTATCAAATTGTGTAGGGCTAAACTTTAACCATAATGCTCAACGTCTGCAGCTTGATACAGAACACTTTCTAGAGCAAGAACCTTCTTTGGTAAGAAGATTACTTAATCCTACTGAGGGAGAAGTTGCAAGAGATGTAGAAAATTATTTATTATATCCAGCCTCTTGCACACGTGCGGTACCTGGTTCTAATCCATTTTCCTACACATCTAGGTTTGCGTTTGCAAATATTGCATTTGAAAAAGGTACTGCTCGGATAGGGGGAAATTTGGTAAGAGTAACAAAATACCTATTCAATTACCATAATGACGATAGAATGTTATATCCAGTAAGACAAGGGGCCTCAGAACCTGTTTAAAATCTTCGTAATAGGAGAGAAATGAAGGAAAGGACAATCATTTGCAAGCTGG
>NZ_JAPQLK010000153.1:0-835 GCF_028981785.1 Wolbachia endosymbiont of Drosophila leontia | reverse complement strand
TCGATACAACTAGAAGCCTGACGCTCACACTCGAGCCTCCTGAGCAAATCTTGTCTGGTGAGCTCCTCTACGCACTGCCTCTATTGTCTGATATAGCTAAAGTGACTTACGATAATTTGAAAAACAAAAATTCGTCATTCCGCTACTTGTTAGCGGAATCTATACCGCGAATGAATCGCGGTATGACGTAGGACTGCTGTCATCCCAGTGCGTGACACTGGGATCTCGTTCCTTAACTTTATAGTGTAAATTATTTCAAATTGTGTCTAGCTGCAAGTATAATAATTTCCATTTATAGACAAAGTATGTTACAAATGTTATGCCAAAGAGTATAATAAAATCTATATCAAATACTTTACAAGAAAAAGTGGGATAGAGGCAAAAGCAAATATTAATAAGGATAATTTAAGAAAAGCGCATGCTAGAGTTTGAAGAAGCCGTAAAGATAAAGATATTATTGAAAGGTTAAATAGCACATGATATAATATATATATAGTGTAAAAATGTAAATAATTTTATTGACATCTTTACATTAATAGTTCTTAAATATTTAGTACTGTAGAATTAAATTATTAAGTTTTATGAAGGAAGTAAAAATGGTGGAAAGCTTTTCAGGTAACAACAAAGGCAGTAATTTTATTGAGGAGGCAAAAATAATGGAAAATTTTTCAGATAATAACGAAAACGGTAGCTCAATCTTCCAAGGAAAAATCAGGGAGCAAGATTTCTCTGCAGAGCAGAAGCTAAATGAACTAAAAGCAGCCATAGAGGAGCTCACCAGACAAGATTTGCTCAGGAGGCTCGAGTGTGAGCGTCAGGCTTCTAGTTGTATCGA
>NZ_JAPQLK010000152.1:0-2006 GCF_028981785.1 Wolbachia endosymbiont of Drosophila leontia | reverse complement strand
AGCTTGCAAATGATTGTCCTTTCCTTCATTTCTCTCCTATTACGAAGATTTTAAACAGGTTCTAAGAGTAGCAATGGTACTTGCTATCGATATAGTACCAGAATACTTTCTTATAGAGCTCAAAATTCTACTGGGCTGGTCAGAAAGTTTTCTAAATCCTAAAAAATCAAAATAGTCTTTGAAAGGATCTTGAGTGTCTGTAACCATAACATTTTTCTAATTTAAACTTATTTAGGTATACATTAACCAAACCTTAAAATCAAGTTTCTTAATTTTTCAACATGTGCCAAGGCCTATTGGAGCGCATTGTATTAATCTTTACGTAACGATTTGTTAACCAAACAGAATGTGTGCCATACGTTTCTAGATCAGCATGTTTAATAATTTTAGTGTTGCAAGCTGAATAGTCAAACTCACTTAATTGAATTGTTAAATCAACTTTATCACAATTTTCTGAAATATCTTCTTTTTTATAAGCTAGCAGCACTAATTTATTATTTCCTTTATTATATATGCAGCCATAATCGTTACACTTTAGCCTTTTATCTGGGTTGCTATATTTTGTATGATTCAAAATTTGGTTCTGTCCGTTTTGCTTCGCCCATGTTTTGACAACAAAGTTCCTATTTTTTCTGGTGAGAGAATATAGTAAGTTATCACTCTCCTTTGCAGCAACATTATCAGCATTTATCAAGATATCAGGAGTTCTATACATAGCACTAGAGAAAATACCCAGCACAATAAAGAAAATTCCGAAGAAACGCCAATTTCTTTCCCACAAGCACAGCCACAATAACCCAAATGTTATTATAATAATTGATGAGGCAGGAAAAGTACGAATGGGAATAACCAAATACTGAAGACTAGCGATTGGATTTGTTATATACAAAATACTGTCAATTGGGCGCTCTATAAATGGCGCTATAATCCATTCAATACCGAAAGGAATCAACAAAACATAGATTATTCCAAGTGGAATAATAATTAATGTAACTATTGGTATAGCAACTAAATTTGTGATAATGCCACTAATTGAAAAATAATTAAAATTATATATCGTATACGGAACAGTTGCTAAACTTGCTATTACTGAGCTGATCATTATCGACACAAAATATTTCATTATTTTTATTTTGAATAATTTGTTGGCATTAATCTGATAACTGGCAACCAGTGCCAAAACAGCAGAAAATGACATCTGAAAGCCAGGCTTTAAAATTGCTTCTGGTTCTACTGAGAGTATCACTGAAGCAGCAAACGCAATTGCTGTTAACCCTCGATATTTTCTCTCTATCATTATTGCAACGAGTACTAAAATCACCATGATGTAGGCACGCTGAGCAGAAATTTGCATACCGGTAATCAACAAATAAAACGTGGTTGGCAAGATAGTAAGGAATGCAGATATTTTCTTGGTGTTATACTTAAGAGTCAAAGTTTCAGATATTGCGAATAAATTACGAAACACTACAAAAAACAGACCAGCAACGAATGATAAATGCAAACCAGATATGGCAAACAAATGTGCTATACCTGAATCTCGTATCGCGTCCATAGTTTTTTGATCTATGCCATCTTTTTTACCGATCAGTAATGCAGAGATTATATCCGCATGTGGTTTCTTGATATTTTGCTGCAGGTTTTCATAAATGTATTGACGGAAAGATTCTATATACTCTAGAAATTGCCTTGCTTCAGCCTTTTTGTGCAGGGCTATTTTGCTTGTTGCAAAGCCTGTTGCACTTATTTTCTGGTAATATGCTATTCTTGCAAAATTGTATGCATACTCCGAGGGCGCAATCTTTAGAGGGAAGAGTTTTGCTGATAATTTTACTTGATCGCCTATTTTAATGCCTTTCTCCACTTTGGTTCTAACTGATATTCTGATGTTATCTAGAGCTCTATCCGGTGTCATTCCAGCGCGTGACTCTGGAATGGCTTTGTTGCATAGCAACTGAAAAAATCTGGTGGCTACTGACAAAATTCATTATAAAACAGCCATTTAA
>NZ_JAPQLK010000151.1:0-529 GCF_028981785.1 Wolbachia endosymbiont of Drosophila leontia | reverse complement strand
AAATAATGGTTTTTCAGCCCTGTTCACGGTCTTACATATTTGGTGCTGAGACACTTACTGCCCGAGAGAATGCGCCGTATGCCCAAACCTAAAAACGACACACCAAACACAGATCGGGCAACCCAACGGGCATCTTCCTCTCAAACAGGAGCCAACTTGGGAAGTGGCGCGGGTATTACCGTATTTTTGGGTTTTATCGGGTTTATTGCTTCCCCACGCGCAAGCCTGCGTAGCTTGTTAGAAGATGCAAAAGACCATTACCGACGCAAAAAATAGCCAATCATTTCAAAGGATGGTGGACCCGGCGCGATTCGAACGCGCGACCTTTGCCTTCGGAGGGCAACGCTCTATCCAGCTGAGCTACGGGTCCGTGCGCCTTCCCTAACGCAATTCAGGGGTATTTGCCAAGCCTCTATCTGCATTATCCTGATAACTTCCCGTAGATAGATTTTTTTCTTATTCTGAGTCTGTCATTCTGTCTGGATGAATTTAACGCGCCAAACTATCCAACCATGAGGCCGGAAACCAC
>NZ_JAPQLK010000150.1:0-4889 GCF_028981785.1 Wolbachia endosymbiont of Drosophila leontia | reverse complement strand
TCTAGATGTAGATGAAGTTTTGTAAAGACATACAGTATCTATATACTGCAAAAAATTGAACATAAGACGCTGATACATTAAGTAATCCTTACCTTTTAATCTGCAGATTGGCGAAAGCAAATACAACAGCTTCAATTTTATGATAAGGGGGCTGGCGGAGTTTGTCAAGGAAGTTTTTTCGTTTCTAACGATTGTTAACATGCTGCAAAAAACTATGCAAGAGGTCTACCACTTTATTAGGTATTTGTGCAGTTATTGGTGTTATCAAGATACTCCCTAATCTTCTTCAAGTCCTCCCAGGCTAAACGTTTTTGTGCTGGTTGGCGAAGTAGGTAAGCTGGATGAAATATAGCGGCTGTGGTGATTGAATTGGACAAATATTGGTTAGTGTACGTATGAAACCTGCCACGCAAATTCGATATAGTTTTTGTGCTGTCAAGAAGGCTATAACATGCGATTCCCCCGACCAAAACTAAAATTTGTGGTGAAACTAGTGCAACGTGTTTTTCGACAAATGGTCTGCACACATCAAGCTCTAGGTCGGTTGGCTTTCTATTGCCAGGTGGACGCCAAAATACAGTATTGCTTATGTATACCTTAGTGCGATCAAGATTGATTGCATTTAACATTTTATCGAGCAACATTCCACTTGCACCACAAAATGGTATGCCTTGAAGGTCTTCATTTGCTCCTGGAGCTTCACCAACGAGCATAACTTTTGCGTTTGGATTACCATCGGAAAAGACAGTATTAGTTGCAGTTTTTTTTATCTCACAACCTTCAAATGATTCAACTGCACTTCTTAGTTCATCCACACTATTACATTTGCTTGCAAGTTTCCTTGCTTCAATTATCCAGTCACTTGGAAACATGTCTTTTCCATCTTTAGTGTCATCCCAGCGCGTATCTGCATCTTTCTTCTGGGTCCCAGTTTGGATAACAGAGGGTTGTACACTCTCTTTGCTCTCCAATTTTTTTTCCTCTTCACCCTCCATTAGTGTGCAATCAACGCCCACTTCATGGTAAAATTTTAATAATTCTAGGTCTTTATTGCTCATAATGCTTTTTAACCTTTTGTGCTTTTTTCATGGCCATATCATACTTTAATTTAGATAAATGTCTAATATATAATATGCCGTTTAAGTGATCTAATTCATGCTGAATACACCTTGCAAGCCAACCACTAGCTTTTAGTGTTTGTTCTTCGTTATTTAAGTCTCTGTATTTCACAGTTAAATACTTTGGACGCTTAATTTCATAGCTTTGCTCTGGAATTGAAAGGCACCCTTCCTTGAGAATTACTTGTTCATCAGATAATTCCGTAATTTCTGGATTAATCATGCAAAATTTGCCAGTTGATTCATATCCTGCTGGCTCATTTTCAATTGTTTCTAGCTGAACATCCATAACAAAAATTCTCTTTAACACTCCAACTTGCACTGCAGCAAGGCCAAAGCCTTCTGCGTCGTACACAGTTTCGAACATGTCGTTTACTAATTCTTTAATTTTATCGTTTATATCTGTTACTTCACTGGCACGTGTGATTAGTCTTTCGTCAGGAGCAATTACAATTGGTAATATGGACATAAAAATTATGATTCTATGTTTTGCTTTTCCTTTTGTCCAGAATTTAGTGTATATTAAAATGTTGCTATATCTATAATAGAAATATAAATTATTAAAGAAAGCTACAACTTAAATGAAATTGCGTAATAAGGTCAACTAATGTACTCTGCAGTAATAGCAAAACCAAAGAGAAACGTTTTTGCTGTTTTAGACATAGGTACAACAAAGATTATTTGTCTAATCGTTAAGATAAATGGCAACTTCAGCTATAAAGTAACAGGAACGGGTTATAAGATTGCAGAAGGTGTAAACGGTGGATCAATAACTAATGTAAAACACGCAAATTACTCCATCTCATCAACTATAGGTTTAGCTGAGCAAGTGTCAGAGGAAACTATAGATCAGATATATGTGAATATTGCTGGATGTGGCATCTCATCTTTCAATGTACATAATGAAATTATTGCAGCTAATCATGAAATTTCTGACCGGGATATAAAACGTGTAGTTTTTCAGACGTTTGAGAAATATATTGAAGAGAATGTTATCATTCACAATATACCACTGAAATATCACTTAGATGACATGACTGACATAAAAGAAGTTGGTGGATTGTACGGAAAAAGACTATCTGCTGATGTTAATGTTGTCACTGCTTCGCGTCCAGCGCTTACCAATATTGAAAACTGTATTACCAATAATGGTGGATTAAATATGGCAGGTTGTATTGCTTCTGCATATTCTGCAGGTCTTGCCTGTCTGAGTGGAGATGAAAAAGAGCTCGGGGCTGCTATTGTTGATATAGGCGGTGGGTGCACTGCAATTGGAATTTTCAAAAGAGGGAAACTTGTGTATGCAAGCAGCGTTCCAATTGGTGGTGTTCATATCACTCGAGATATTGCTTACGGGCTATGCACAAGCATAGAACGTGCAGAGTATATAAAAATACTGTATGGCAGCACTATCGTAACTTCAATAGATGAGAATGAGTACATTACAATGCAAAACAACGAAAATGATGAACCTACTCAAGTATTCAAATCTGAGCTTATTAACATCATAAGACCAAGAGTTGAAGAAATACTTGAAATGGTAAGAGAGCAATTTCAAGAGCAGAAAGATCCAATTAATAAAGTAGTGATCACAGGTGGAACTAGTCAACTCACAAGCATGAAGGAAATTGCAGGCTATATATTCAATAAGCAAGTTCGAATTGGGTGCCCTGAGTCTTGTAGCGGTCTTGATGGCGAATATGATAAAAATCCTGTATTTTCTGCTGCTATAGGCTCTATAAAGCTAATAGTTGACACTTTTTATAAAAATAACTCTGGAATGCTCGGTCGAGATGGTAAAATGAGTAAATTGTATAATTGGGTTAAATCGAAAGTTACAGTCTAGATTTCTGTTTTTACCACTTTTCATACAAATGACTTGACACTAGGATCCATAGGACTTATTTTTATAATATGTAAAATTATTATGTTTATGTACTTGCGAGTAAGCGTACCAATTACAATAAGACATGGAAAATATGAACATAACTATACACTCACAAGAAGATTTTAAATTTATGCGCAAGGCTGGCAGGCTTGCTGCTGAAACTCTTGATTTCATTGCACCGTACGTAAAGATAGGGGTGACAACTAATGAGTTAAATGATCTATGTCATGATTTTATAATTAATGCAGGTGCAATTCCAGCACCACTAAATTATAGGGGATATCCAAAATCAATTTGCACTTCAAAAAATGCAGTTGTGTGCCATGGTGTTCCCGATGATAAACCGCTTAAAGATGGAGATATTTTGAATATTGACGTTACGGTGATTTTAAATGGCTGGCATGGTGATACAAGTCGCATGTTTTGGATTGGCAAGCCATCAATAAAAGCAAAACGTTTATGTGACGCTACTTATAATGCGTTGATGGAAGCGATCAAACAAGTTAAGCCCGGCAATAAGTTAAATGAAATAGGGCTTGCTATAGAGAAGTATATTGAAGATTTTGGATATTCTATCGTACGCAGCTACTGCGGACATGGTATAGGAAAAGTCTTTCATGCTCCACCAAATGTAGTGCATTTCTATGATCAAGATGAAAATCTCGTCTTGAAGGAAGGTATGTTCTTTACAATAGAGCCAATGATTAATGCTGGAAAACATGAGACTCTGCTCAGTAAACTCGATGATTGGACAGTGACAACACGCGATCTTTCACTTTCTGCTCAATTTGAACATACGCTCGGAGTAACAAAAGATGGTGCTGAAATATTCACATTATCACCTAAAAATTGGCACTTCCCGCCTTATAATTAGATTTTTTTAAATTCTGCTATACTGCAACTATACTTGGTTTACTTTGGGTAATTTTGAAGAAAGCTCACCCTTAATTTGCGATATAGCAACTAGCCCAATTAATGCACAGAAAATCATGTAAAAACTAGCTGAAGTCTCTTGTCCTGTAACCTTGATAATTGTTGTGCATATAAATGGTGCAAGGCCGCCAAAAAATCCAGCAGCTATATTTCTTGATAAACCAAATCCACTGTACCGAACCTTTGTTGGAAATAATTCGCACATAAGTGCACTGACAGGACCAAGCGATGCAGCTATTGGAATTACAAAAAGAATGTGTGCCAGCAAGTAATTGCCACTACATAACATTGAAAAAACTGGATAACTTACTATTACAAAAGCTATAAATGCAAATTTCATAACTTTTTCTCTTCCTACCTTATCAGAAAGTATAGCAAATAATATTGTCAATCCTCCGAGCGCAATTTGACTCAGTATTTCCACTATATGATTAAAATGAGTATTTACTGTTAATATTTTATTCGTAAGCACATTGAAAAATACCAAATATATATAGAGAGACGCATTTTCAACCAAGTCAATACCTATTGATATTAGAACAGGCTTTTTGTAATTGTTTAATAACTCTTTTAGTGGCAATTTAGACGGATTTTTTTGTCTTTTATACTCTGGGCTTTCATCAAGTATATATCTCATATATATGCTGATTAATCCCATTGCTAAACTGAAAATGAAAGGTAATCTCCACCCCCAAGATTCAAAATCAGATACTTTTTTGCATATGAGTACCGCTATCAGGCTTAATATTGAACCAAGAATTGCACTTAATACCTCAATGCTGCCAAAAAATCCTTTTTTGTTTTTAGGAGCATGTTCTATTAAAAATGGTGCATTTCCTGCTTCTCCTCCAAGAGATATACCCTGCAATAATCTTAGAATCTGTTTAAAATCTTCGTAATAGGAGAGAAATGAAGGAAAGGACAATCATTTGCAAGCTGGTGTTGAGTTT
>NZ_JAPQLK010000149.1:0-608 GCF_028981785.1 Wolbachia endosymbiont of Drosophila leontia | reverse complement strand
TCAGATCTCGTTCTTTGGCTGATAAGCTTTCTTTTGCTTTAACACTGATTAAAATATTATCTGAATCCACTTTCGGAAAAAACTTTACTCCAGGACCAAAAGTAAAGTACAGCACACTAAATGAAAACAAAACGAATACAGTAGCACATACGAATTTTTTAGGATGATCCAAAACCTTCTCTAGCATGCGTACGTAAGCTCTTATTATAGGCCCAGCATTTTTTATTTCACCACTTTCTATAGCACTCATTTTTTTTATTTCTTTTTTTGAAGTTATCGAAGGCTTACCAAATATTGCACCAAGTGTTGGTATAAAAACCAAAGCCATAATGAGCGATCCAGTCAAAGTTAGAATTATTGTAATTGGTATGTACTGCATGAATTTACCAACAGTATCAGGCCAGAATAATAGAGGAAAAAACACTGCTAACTTAGTTAACGTTGATGATAGAACCGGATAAAACATATCACGAACTGAAGTGTGAAAAGCTTCTACTTTATCCATTCCGCAGATCATCTTTCTATCGGCATATTCGCTGATCACAATTGCATCATCAACCAGCATGCCAACAGCCATAATTAAACTGAAGAGCACAACGATATTTAAG
>NZ_JAPQLK010000148.1:0-590 GCF_028981785.1 Wolbachia endosymbiont of Drosophila leontia | reverse complement strand
AATTCGTGGTTGCGGGGATAGGATTTGAACCTATGACCTTCAGGTTATGAGCCTGACGAGCTACCGGGCTGCTCCACCCCGCGGTTGTAATTGTGTTGAAATTTGTAGGGGTAGTAAGTTTTGGCAGGGTGGATTGGAAGACCTGGCGGCGACCGACTTTCCCGTGGCTTAAGCCACAGTATCATAGGCGCTGGGGGTTTTCACGGCCGAGTTCGGGATGGGATCGGGTGGATCTCTCCCCGCCATGGCCACCAGGTCATCCAGTCCACCCTGTAAGGGTGTGTGGAAGACGGTTGGTAGAAGAAGTAGGCGTATATATGGATGATTTCTGTGCACGGGCTGTCCTTTTAAGGGGACAGTAAGAGAGTGAGCCTATTGGGTGATTAGGACCAGTTAGCTGCACGTGTTACCACGCTTTCACACCTGGCCTATTAACGTGGTGGTCTACCACGACCCTCAGGGAGACCTAGTTTTGAGGTGGGTTTCCCGCTTAGATGCTTTCAGCGGTTATCCCTTCCATACTTAGCTACCCGGCGGTGCCGCTGGCGCGACAACCGGTGCACCAGAGGTATGTTCATCCCGGTCCTCTC
>NZ_JAPQLK010000147.1:0-697 GCF_028981785.1 Wolbachia endosymbiont of Drosophila leontia | reverse complement strand
ACACTTTGGTCTCCCTACATGCTGCTACCCAAGCTACGGGACTCCGACTTTTATCCCGGTAGGTTTAACTTCTACTGAACATACTCACCTTCTCTGGACACACATTGGCAAAATACAAAAAACAAGAAGAGGATCGAAAGTAGGAAAGCATGAGTTTATAGGAGGATTTGCAGCAGTTATGCCAAAAGGAAATAGCGGTATTTTTAAACGTGAAGGAAGAGCAGCATTGCCAATACAAGAAGTAAAGCTACCACTGAAACCTGAAGGCTCAAGAATAATAAAAGACCTTGTTGATTATGAGAGTGAGAGAGTGTTTGAGAAATACTTTAAGCATGAGCTAAACTATATTTTAAAGATATGACAAAGTTCTGGAAAGATTTACATCAAGCAATTTGTACTAAGTTAAAGGAAGAAATACCGGCTATACAGACATGTGAAATTTATCCAGCAATAAGAAAAGAATTATTAGCGCCAGCGTTATTTGTAGAGCTTGTGAGTTTAGAATCTGGAAAAGATCCTGGAACAGAAGAATTAGCATTGAAAGCCAGGTTTGAAGCGAGGATTGTCGTTGATGGAACAGTCGAGGATTCCTCGGTAGTTGTTAGAACCTGTTAAGGATCTCGAAAGTATGAGGTAAAATAAGCATAGTTAAGAAAGAGGTATATCTATGCAAAAAAGCTATCCAAGCGATATAAGT
>NZ_JAPQLK010000146.1:0-891 GCF_028981785.1 Wolbachia endosymbiont of Drosophila leontia | reverse complement strand
GCAGTTATCAGCTATTCACAAGCATCAAGAAGGTTTAAGAAACTTAATATTAAGATAAATGATTGCAGAATTGATAAAAATATAGCTCTTTCCATAAAAGTCCGGATGTGATAGGATAAGGATAGATGATGATAAGGAGGTTGAATGCCAGCAGCATATAGTTATGATTTAAGAAAAAAAGCAATGGAAGCGCTAGACGAAGGAGAAAGCAGAGAAACAGTGGCAGCAAGATTTAAGATTGGACGAACTACTTTATGGGAGTGGCAGCAAAGAAGAAAAGAAACAGGAGACTTTCAATCAAAAAAACTTGGAAATGGGGACAAAATTACCGACTGGGATACCTTTGCCAAATTTGCCAGAGAACACGGAGGAAAGACTCTATCGGAAATGGCTAAACTTTGGAACAACGTTAGTATCCAAACGATCTATCGAGCCCTTAAAAAAATTGGATTTACGCGCAAAAAAAGACATATGGATACAAGGAAAGAAACGAAGAAAAACGTGCTGAATTTTTGAAAATTATAGCGACAAAAGAACCTAAAAACTTAGTGTGTATAGATGAGTCTGGCATTGATAACACCGAAGACTACCCCTACGGATATTGCCAGAAAGGACAGCGGTTTTATGCCTTAAAATCTGGAAAGAAAACTCAACGAATCAGTATGGTTGCAGCCTTAAGTGGAAGAAAGATAGTTGTTCCGTTAACCTTTGAAGGCCACTGTAATATGGATGTTTTTAATGGATGGTTTGAGCAATTTTTGACACCGATCTTGGAACCTGGACAGACTGACCTTACCCAGAAAAAGTGGAGAGAAAGAAAAGAGTTTTTTCGGGTAAAATAAAATTTTGGAGGATTAGAAATGGCAAGAGAATATACGGCAGAATTCAAAT
>NZ_JAPQLK010000145.1:0-2850 GCF_028981785.1 Wolbachia endosymbiont of Drosophila leontia | reverse complement strand
CCAGCTTGCAAATGATTGTCCTTTCCTTCATTTCTCTCCTATTACGAAGATTTTAAACAGGTTCTTAGGAGCAGCTGGTTATTTCATTGTTGCAATTGGTGTTATTTGGTTTGATAAAGCTCGAGAGCGTCATTTGAGTAATTCATAGTATAAAATTTCGGGGGCAATTCGCATCAGGTGTCATGCAGGTAGCATGACACTGGGATGATGAGGAAGAAAAAGCAAATTTTGCCTTTTACGGTCAATCTATTATACTTAGTAAGACTTCAATAAACTAATGAATTATACTTTATATCTAATTAAATGCACAAGATATTAATAAGAAATAACTACAAACTTTTGGTCGGAAAAATCGAGATTAATGGCTCAAAAAATGCTGTTTTACCAATAATGGCAGCAAGTCTATTAAGTAGCTCCCCGGTAATTTTGCATAATGTACCTGATTTAATTGATGTGCATCTAATGTCTAAGTTGCTTGAAAGTCTTGGAGCAGAAGTGAACTTTATGCACAATAAAAATTATAAAGCGAACCATACTTTGAAAATTGACTGCAGCAATATCAACAATCACGTGATGCCATATAAAACCGCAAGTAAGCTAAGAACTTCTTTTCTAATATTGGGTCCAATGCTTAGCAGATTTGGCAAAGCGAGAACAGCATTTCCTGGTGGATGCAACATTGGAAAGCGTCCCGTTGATATGCATATTAAAGCATTAGAAGAAATGGGAGCTAAAATTGAAATTGACGGCTATAATATAATTGCAACAGTGAAAGGAAAGCTACAAGGAAAAGAAATCACATTTGAGAAAATAAGTGTTGGCGCAACAGAAAATGTAATAATGGCAGCAACATTTGCAGAAGGAGTGACAACAATAAACAATGCTGCAACTGAGCCGGAAGTTCTTGATTTAATAGATTTTCTGAAGAAAATGGGTGCTGATATTGAAATTGATAATACAAAGGTCATAATAACAGGAGTTGAAGCACTAAATGGATGTGTTCATAAAATAATACCAGATCGCATAGAAGCAGGCACCTATGCACTAGCTGCTATAATAACCGGTGGTAAGTTGGAGTTGGAAGGAATAAATCTATCTGATATAAGGTGTATTATAAATGAGTTGGAGACTATAGGAGCTATGGTTGAACTGTATGATGGAGGCATTGTTATTTCCAGAAAAAATGGCTCTATTAAGTCTGCTAACGTTGCGACAGATCCATACCCCAATTTTCCCAGTGATATGCAACCACAACTGATGTCTGCAATGTGCATCGCTGATGGGATATCAGTAATTGAAGAGAACATTTTTGAAAACAGATTTACACATGCAGATGAATTGAGAAAGTTAGGTGCTAATATCAGCATCGAGAAAAGCAAAGCTACTATAAGTGGAATAAAAAGCTTATCTGGAGCTAATCTATATGCTACTGACTTAAGATCAACAGCAGCTTTGGTGCTTGCTTCTTTGGTAGCCGGTGGAGAAACTATAATAAACAATTCACATCATTTATGGAGAGGATATGAAGCAATGCATGAAAAACTCAATTCATGTGGAGCTGATATCTCCATTTCGTCTTGAGGATATTTTATGAATGAAGCAACCAAACGAACTATAGTAAAAGAAATAGATGCAATCTTATATGAAGAACATAAGGTATTAGACCATGGATTTATTCGAGTAGTGGATTATATGGGCTCTGATAGCGCTATAGTTCAAGCTGCTCGTGTTTCTTATGGTAAGGGAACAAAACAGACAAGTCAGGATGAAGCACTTATAAAGTATTTAATGAGACATCATCATACAACTCCATTTGAAATGTGTGAAATTAAGTTTCACGTGAAACTTCCAATTTTTGTTGCAAGGCAATGGATAAGGCATAGAACTGCAAATGTGAATGAATATTCAGCAAGGTATTCAATACTTGATAATGAATTTTATACACCTAAACCAGAACAAGTTGCAAAACAATCTGACAATAATAAACAAGGTAGCGGGGAAGCTTTTGATCCAGATACCTCAAAGGAAATAATAGATTCTCTAACAAATGACTCTAATTTAGTATATTCTCATTATGAAAAATTTATTGAGCAGGGGCTTGCAAGAGAAATTGCCAGAACTAACCTAATGCTTAATTACTACACGCAATTTTATTGGAAAATAGATCTGCATAATCTCCTTCATTTTTTGAAGCTTAGAGCTGATAAGCATGCCCAATATGAAATCAGAGTTTATGCAGAAGTTATGCTGGATATAACAAAAAAATGGGTTCCACTGGCCTACAATGCCTTTGTTGAATATTGCCTAGAATCAGCCTGTATTTCAAGAACTGGTCTAGAAATAATTCGCAAATTAATTAAAGGGGAAAACGTTACTAGAGAAGAAAGTAATATTGGTAAAAGAGAATGGGGCGAGCTGATGTCTACACTTGATAAACAATCTTAAAGATAAAGGCATACGTGTCAATCTCCTCTGTCAGTTAACTCTCGTTCACCAGATTGAATCTTGCTTTTTACATCACATTAACTCATCACTTTTATAGAACATCCCATTAAAATCATTTAGAGTTCCAAAATCCTGACCCTTGATAAACAGGTGATCATTAGCAACATGTGCTTCATCAAGAGTAAACAGCTCGTAATGATGATTGTGAGCGGGCCTAACAATTTCATTATATAAAACCATTACTTGTTCGTAGTTATATCCATCGCCAGCATGATATTTACCACGTACGGTATCATAAAAATTCTTTACATCATCATATGTCACTTGCAGCTCCACCTTAGAACCTGTTTAAAATCTTCGTAATAGGAGAGAAATGAAGGAAAGGACAATCATTTGCAAGCTGGT
>NZ_JAPQLK010000144.1:0-949 GCF_028981785.1 Wolbachia endosymbiont of Drosophila leontia | reverse complement strand
ATATTCATCTAGTCCAGAATTCTTGACACGTTGTATAATTTGAAATTTCTCTGCTTCTGAAAGATCTTTGCGGTATATACTACCAGTTGTGTCCTTATATTTAAATTGAAACATCCATCCACGGTCTTTATATTCATCTACACCCATCTGCTTGCAAATAGCTTTATAATTTTTTTCTTCTACCTCAAGTCCAATTGCATTTGCCATCAGCTGACCATTTACATAGTCCAATTCCCTTACTTTTGTTGGGGAAAACTTGAATTGAAATACGTGACCCAATTCATGGGCTAAAACATTATCCATATAAGCAGTTTTATAGCACATCAGGATTTCTCCAGATGCCATTCCCCCAGAATTATCAATCATACTCTGATATCCAGCAAATCTCGGAATTAGAGCACCATATTTCCTATAATCATCTTCATTATTAAAAATATAGATCTGTACAGCTTCTGGTCTATCAATACAAAACTTTGCTTTATATGCATCATAAGCACTTTGGATATCCATTTTTACTTGATCTTGCTCGCGTTGTGATAGGCTACCAAAATTTATGGTGAAATCTAGATCTTTACACCTATAGTTGAATTGATTAGGCAGCACATCTTGTAATCCTACGTATTTTGTATTCTCACCAAAGTTTCTTGATTGTGCAGTTTTATATAAATTATTACGGTATGTAATAGAGTTTCCGTTAGGCAACTTAGGTATCTGCGCAATCGCTGTTCCATTACTATCATAGAAGAAAATGTCAGAATCACCAATCCTAAAATCCTTTATAGATTGCCCGCAAGTGCCATCATTTGCACAATCGTGATGATTTGGGTCAGTCTTCTTAGAACCTGTTAAGGATCTCGAAAATATGAGGTAAAATAAGCGTAGTTAAGAAAGAGGTATATCTATGCAAAAAAGCTATCCAAGCGATATAAGTAAAGAACAATTTGAAAAA
>NZ_JAPQLK010000143.1:11927-17487 GCF_028981785.1 Wolbachia endosymbiont of Drosophila leontia | reverse complement strand
AGAGGAGTATAAACGTAGACTTTCAGAACTTAAAAAATCACCACTAGATCAAAAAAGTGCTTTGCTTGAAACACAAGAAGATAAATTAAAACGAGGTATTGCAAGGTTAATTGATAGTTATGCTCAAGAATATATTGATCAAGAAGAATTTGAGCCAAGAATTAAAGCAATGAAACAAAACTTAAAAATGGTTGAAGAACAAAAGAAAAAGATATTTGATCAGAAAAAACTCACACAAGAGTTAACTCTAGTAGTAACAAATTTAGAGGGGTTTTCCTCTAGTATTAACTCAAGTCTTAATAATGCAGACTGGCTAACTAAACGTGATATTATTAGAACGTTAGTTAAGCGAATTGAGATTAATTTTGAGGATGCAAACATCGTGTTTAGAGTAAAAGAGCTTCCAGACTCTTTTCATATGGAGAAAAATCAATGCTCGCAATGTTGTTGTAGGGGTAGGGAAACCTTTCTTGGGTTAGCTATAAAACTATGTAAAAGCAATAAATTTCTTTATTTAAGACCGAAGTTTTGCTATTCTCAGGTTTTAATAATTTAAAATTAATGAATATAAACAAAAATGAGTTTTTATTTCTTCCGCTTGGGGGAGTAGGAAGAATCGGAATGAACGTTAGCCTATATCATTACCAAGGCAAGTGGATTATGATCGACCTTGGTATCGGTTTTGCAGATGAAACTATGCCAGGTGTTGAGCTGCTCATTGCTGATGTGGATTTTATTGCTCAAAGAAAAAAAGATTTGCTTGGAATAATAATTACACATGCACATGAGGACCACTGCGGTGCAGTGCCCCACTTGTGGGAAGAGTTGCAGTGCTCCATATATACAACAAAGTTTACGGTTAATTTTCTTAAAGAAAAACTAAAAGAATTTCGATTGGAAGGTATAGTGCCTGTAAAAGAGGTAGACATAAATGGCAGCATAAATTTGGGTCCTTTTACCGTCGAGTTTATAAATGGAACTCATTCAATTCCTGAGGCAAATTCAATATTAATTAGCACTGAAATGGGTAGTGCACTCCATACCGGAGACTGGAAATTTGATCCAAAACCTGTTGTTGGATTAACTTCTAATATGGAGCGTCTAAAAGAAATTGGCGATAAAGGTGACCTGCTTGCAGCAATTTGCGATTCAACCAATATATTAAGCAAGCATCACCCTGAGTCAGAAGGTGAAATTTATAATAATATTTATAACATAATAAAGCGGTCTAAAAAGTTAGTTGCTGTTTCGCTATTCGCTTCAAATGTGGCACGAATTGAAACGATAAGCCAAGCTGCAAAAGCACTAAATAGAAAAGTAGTTTTACTTGGTAGATCTTTATGGAGAATAGTGAAAGTTGCGCAAGATAGTGGTTATTTAACTGATTCTCCTCAGTTTCTTGAAGCAAAGGAAGCAGTAAATTTTCCAAGGGAAGAACTGGTGCTACTTTGCACAGGTTGTCAAGGTGAGCCACTGGCAGCTACCGCAAGACTTGCTGCTAAGAGTCATCAAGCATTTAAAATGCAGCAAGGTGATACCATGATCTTTTCGTCAAAAATCATTCCTGGAAATGAAACTCGTGCGCACAACATGCTCAATGCCTTTATTGAGATGGGGGTAGAAGTTATTACTGAAAAAACAGAGCATGTTCATACTTCTGGACATCCAACAAGAGAAGAGCTAAAGGAAATGTATTCTTTAATAAAACCGAAGATGTCTATTCCAGTTCACGGCGAATATATTCACACGCATGCACATGTAAAATTTGCTAAAGAGTGCGGTGTGGCAAAAGCAATAATGATTGCACCAGGTGATATTGTTAATTTGGAGAACGGAGAAAAGGTTGATTCAATTGATGTTGACTACTTTGGTATTGATGGTATGTTGCTACGTCATCCGGAGAGCAGTGTTATAAAAATGCGTAAAAGAATGAGAGATGCCGGAGTTATTGTGGTAACAGCAGTTGTAAACAAGAAAAATAAATTGCTTGCTAAACCAAAAGTATTTGTACCTGGTGTTTTTGAAGTGCTAGAAGATGCAGCTACCATACAGAAAATTGTCAAGAAAGTTGAGTCGTTGTTTAGTTTGCAGCCAACAAAAAAAATTAAAAATAAGATTGAAAGTTCAATATTGAGTATCTTAAAGGAATATTTACTAAAAAGACCTATAATTGAGGTTCAGATAGAACAGGTATGAAATGAATGAGGCTATTCGTTCATCTGGTGTTATTTATTTCGTTATTTATTCCTTATTTTACAAAAGCTGCTTTATATGTTGATATAAAAAAAAGCAGTGTTGGTAATATTGGTCTTGTTGTATCTAAATGTACATGTAAAACAGCGTTGGAAAGCGAATTAAGCGAAAATATTGCAAAGGTAATAGGAACAAATTTATCTAATTGTGGCTTATTTAATGTAAAACGTGGCGCGGAAGCTGAATCTAAATCTTGGAAAAGCGATACTGTAGTCACAGTAAGTTTAAGCGAAATATCTGGTAGTGCATTAGAGCTATCATTTCGTTTATTTGACACTTTTACAAAAAGAGAATTACTTACTCAGTCAGTTGTTTTTCCAGCAAAAGACTGGAGAAAAATTGGTCACCTCGTTTCGGATGTGATACATGATAGATTAATTGGTGAGAAAGGGCACTTCAACACAAAAATCACGTATGTCGCTGAAGAAAAAGATAGCAACTACAAATCTGTGCGTAAAATTGCTGTGATGAATCAAGATGGAAGTAATATAAAATACTTAACAAATGGCGATAGATTTGTGTCAACACCGAGATTCTCACCAAATGGAAAGGGCATTGTTTATATCTCGTACGCAAATGGTAAAAGTTATATAATATTAAAAAATTTAAAAGATAACACTGAATCAATAATCAGCGCATTTGAAGGAGTTGTTTCTGCACCAAGATTTTCTCCCGATGGTAAATCTCTTTTAATTTCCCACTCATTGGGTGGTGAAACGAATATATTATCTTTGGATTTAAGTAGTAAACGAACAAAAAAAATTACTAAAGGTTCAGCTATAAGCACTTCTCCCTCTTTTTCTCCAGATCAAAAGTATATGGCTTTTAGTTCTGATATAAGTGGGAGTCAGCAACTGTACGTTATCGATTTTACTAACAAAAGTAAAAAACCTAAAAGAATTAGTTTTGGAAGTGGAAGATATGCTACGCCTGTTTGGTCGCCAAAAGGAGATCTGATAGCTTTTACAAAGATTCAGTCAGGAAAATTTTACATAGGAGTTATGAAGCCAGATGGCAAAGAAGAACGTCTGCTTTCAGAGGGGCATAAAATTGAATCCCCGGCATGGTTACCAAATGGTAGAGAAATCATTTTTACAAGAACAGAATCACCAAGCAACTCTAAACTATATTTAGTAGACTTAGTAAAGAAAAATCAAAAAATGGTTTCCACTCCCACAAATGCTTCTTTACCGGATTGGTCTTATTTTTGAAAGTAGATCTATTATAGGTTTGATATGAGCCTTACTTTACTTTAATCGCTTATAACCTTTGGCACTACGAAATACCCATGCTCAGGTTTTGTATTGGACAATATCTCTTTTTTAATGTTTTGAGAATTTATAACATCATCGCGTACATGAATGTCCTTGTCTATACTGCCATAACGCATAGGAGAAACACCTTCAGTATTAACTTGCAATAAAGTATCATGTATCCAATCCAGCATTGTCAGTTCTTTGGAGTAGTGATCAATCTCGTCATTTGATAACTTAATCCTTACAAGCTGTGCAATTTTAAGCATTTCTTCTTTGGTAATTGTTATTTTTCTCTTATTTGCAAATTCTATTAGTGAAGTAATAACGTCTTCTGTTGACTTAGCTGGCATCTTTACCTCCTTGGATAAAGTGAGTTAAAATATCTACGACCGAAACAACTTCCATTTTACCAGTTTTTTCAAGTTTGTGAAGTATGGTATCCGTAATCACTAATTTATCTAAAGAAGAGGAAGAAATTTTCTCAACTGCACTTCCTGAAAGCACGCCATGTGTGATGCATGAAATTACGGACTTTGCTCCGTGGCCTTTTAAAGCAAGAGCTGCATTACACAATGTTCCACCAGAGTCAACTATATCATCAACAATGACACAATTTTTATTTGCAACTTCTCCTATTATGTTCATTACTTGAGATGTGCCTGCTTTCTCCCTATATTTATCTACTACAATAATCTTATCATTTAACCCTATCTTGTACTTTTCCTCTAAAGTCTTTGCAAAAGCACGTGCTCTACCAATTGCTCCAACATCAGGTGCAACAATTGCCAAATTTTCCGTGTGTATAGAGTCAACAAATGCTTCAAAGCAGTTCAAATTAGTTATCGGTACATCAAAGAATCCTTCAATTTGACTTGAGTGCAAATCAATAACTGCAACACTACTTGCACCTGCAGTTTGAATAAGATTTGCAACTAATTTAGCACTTAAAGCAGATTGCATATTATTGTTCTTGATAATTCTATCTTGTCTGCTATATCCATAATAAGGAATAATTACTACTATCCTTTTGGCTTCTAATCTATTTACTGCATCAATTATAAGCAGAAGCTCCATAAGATTATCATTCACAGGGGGAGAAAGAGATTGTATTATATATACTTCTTGATTATATAGATCATTTGCTACTTCTACATTTACCTCACCATCGGTAAACTTTGATATCCAAGCAGAGGATGGTTGAACATCTAGCTGGTTAACTACTGATTCCCCTAATTCCTTACTAGCATTACCTATTATTATCTTCATAACGCACTAATTGAGTTTTTAAGATTATACAGAAATTGTGAAATAATTGAAATGTAAGTGTCTTTATCTAGCATTCTTGTCGGTGAATTAGGTACCTCTTGTACAATGACCTGTCATTTTCACGCGTTGTTTCAATATACATACCCAAATTGAAACAACTATACAAAATCCTGCTTATGTTTCAAGATAAATGACTTTAATGAAATATAATTTATCTAGTCATTTGTATCTGCTAACATACTACACTTCCCATTGTAGAGCCTCTGCAACTTACTGAAATTTATAATCGCTTTATAAAAATTTATACTCTTTGCTTAATTGGAGGCGCTACCTCTGCACTTTCTGCTCTGTCTAGGGTACTACTTGGTTTTTCTGCAGTAATTTTTTGAATGCTACCATCTACCTTATTCTTGATATCTGCTCCATATGATCTTAATACTTCAATAGCTTTCTCGTTTCCACTATTCAGCACAATATCCAAAGCATCCATTCCATCATTATTTTTGTGGTTGATAAAATTCTCTAACTCAAAGATTTTTATATATTGCTCAATGATGAATTCTATCACTTTTCCAGGGCAATTATTAGCGGCAGGAAAGAGTACTGCATTGTTATTATTGTCTTTCTTTGTTAGAACCTGTTAAGGATCTCGAAAATATGAGGTAAAATAAGCATAGTTAAGAAAGAGGTATATCTATGCAAAAAAGCTATCCAAGCGATATAAGTAAAGAACAATTTAAAAAAATTAGACCAATACTGGAGAGTAGCAGAAAGAAAACAAAACC
>NZ_JAPQLK010000143.1:2070-11877 GCF_028981785.1 Wolbachia endosymbiont of Drosophila leontia | reverse complement strand
CATATGGAGAAAAATCAATGCTTGCAATGTTGTTGTAGGGGTAGGGAACCCTTTCTTGGGTTAGCTATAGATTTACTTCGCATATTCAGCTAATTTTTATTACAATTACAACAAAATAATTTTGGCTTTGATGAAAACTGTATATGTATGTCAATCCTGTGGTCACAGCACTGGTAGGTGGGTAGGGAAGTGCATTGCATGTGACAATTGGGATACAATTGTTGAGGAAATAGCAGTAAAAACGGGCAAAAGAAGTATATCTGCACCAATTTTAATAAAGACGTTATCGGGTAGCGAAATTATCACTCCAAGTCGTTTTTTAACAGGAATAGGAGAATTAGATAGAGTTTTTGGTGGGGGTATCGTTCAAGGTGCTAGCATTTTAATTGGTGGCGAACCTGGAATTGGGAAATCCACCCTTTTGCTCAGAATTGCAGCTAATGTTGTGCAACTTTCCTCTTTTGAATGTCTTTATGTATCTGGCGAGGAATCTTTAGAGCAAGTGAGTCTCAGAGCAAAGCGTCTTAAGATAAATGAACCTAAAATTAAGCTTTTATCTACAGTGTCTTTAACTGATGTAGTAGCAACAATAAAGGAAAATAAAAGTATTAAATTTTTAGTAATTGACTCTATACAAACAATGTATGATAGCAGAATTACATCAGCACCAGGAACTGTAACTCAGGTCCGCACTTGCGCACATGAATTAACCATTCTTGCGAAACAATATGGTATTTCTCTTTTAATGGTTGGTCATATAACTAAGGATGGACAAATAGCTGGACCTAAAACTTTGGAGCATATGGTGGATACGGTATTATATTTTGAAGGTGAAAATAGCAATCAATACCGCATTTTACGTACTATTAAAAATAGATTTGGCCCTGCAAATGAAATTGGTGTTTTTGAGATGTCTGAAGCAGGACTTGTGCCTGTTGATAACCCATCATCATTGTTTCTGATGGCCCATGACAGAGAAGTAGCTGGCAGCGCCGTATTTGCAGGAATTGAAGGTTCAAGACCAATTTTAATGGAAGTGCAAGCATTAATAGCAGGGACTAATATGGCAACCCCAAGAAGGGCAGTAGTTGGGTGGGATATTAATAGATTGGCTATGATCATCGCAGTGCTAAATGCTCGTTGCAAAATGTTTTTGCATGATAAAGAGGTATACCTAAACATTGCAGGGGGACTCAAAATACAGGAACCATCGGCTGATCTTGCTGTTGCTGCTTCCCTTATTTCAAGTGTAGTAAATTTACCGCTGCCAACTTCTTCAATAATCTGCGGTGAAGTTGCACTTTCAGGAGAAATTAGGAATGTCTCGCATGCTGATCTCAGACTAAAAGAAGCACAAAAGTTAGGATTCAAAAAAGCAATTATGCCTAAAAATGGTAATTACTCTTCTCACGATATTGAGATAATTAAGCTTGGTCATGTAAGGGAATTAAGAGAAATTTTTAATTACAATTAAATAACGCTTCAGCAAATTCTTTGCTAGTAAACTCCCTTAAGTCCTCTATATTTTCGCCAATTCCTATAGCATGTAACTTTATCTTATAAGCTTCTGCAAGTCCAATTACCACTCCGCCCTTAGCAGTGCCATCTAACTTTGTTACGATTAGCCCGGTAACATTAACCATTTTGCTAAATGCTTCTAATTGGCTATAAGCATTTTGGCCGGTAGTTGCATCAAGAACTAAAATAACGTCATGAGGGGCAGTGTCATCCAATTTCTTTATCGTTCTATATATTTTTGATAATTCCTCCATAAGGTTCACATTATTTTGCAGCCTTCCTGCTGTGTCAATTAGAACAACATCAACGCTATCTTTCATAGCTTGACTTACAGCTCTATATGCCACACTCGCAGAATCGCTACCGTACTCTCCAGTAACGATAGAACAACCAGAGCGTTCTGCCCAAATGTTTAATTGTTCACTAGCAGCAGCTCTAAATGTATCGCATGCAACAAGCATAACGGACTTTCCCATCTCCTTATATTTATATGCGAGCTTACCTATAGTTGTGGTTTTACCATTACCGTTTACTCCGCATACCATTATTATGTGGGGTTTTTTATCCAAAACTAACGGCTGCACGACTGGATTTAATATAGCTTCTATTTCATTCACTAATTGCTGCGTGATAATATTATACTCAACTTCCTTGTCAAACTTGATGCTTGTGAGCCTATCGATAATCAACTTAGAAGTTTTATGACCAATATCCATGCTAATTAGCAATTCTTCTAGCTCATCTAAAAGCGACTGATCTAATTTTTTTTTGCCAGAAAAAATACTTTTCACCCCGTCGCTAAAGCGAGAAGAAGTTTTCAACAAGCCTTTATAAAGGTTACTAAACAAACTCAAGGGATACTCCTTTTAAAATTCAAACTTAATTACAATATAAAGAATGACACGCACTACGTGTATTTGTAAAGTTAAATACGACGTTTTACGTGCATTCTGAAAGTAAAATTCCCGTGATACTAGTGTATTTTACTTTAGTTTTTAACTTAAATGTGTTATAATAAGTGTAGTGGTTCACAGGTAGTTTTATGAGTTATAATGAGAAAATATTAGATCATTACGAAAATCCAAGGAATGTTGGCTCTCTGGATAAAAATGATCCAAATGTTGGCACTGGTCTAGTTGGTGCACCATCGTGCGGTGATGTAATGAAACTGCAGATAAAGGTCAATGACAAAGGTGTTATTGAAGATGCAAAATTTAAAACTTTTGGCTGCGGTTCTGCCATTGCTTCAAGTTCTTTGTTAACAGAGATGATAAAGGGAAGAACCATCAGTGACGTTACACAGATAAAGAATACTCAAATAGTGGAAGAGTTGTCTTTACCTCCAGTGAAGATACACTGTTCGGTACTTGCTGAAGATGCTATAAAAGCTGCTATTCATGATTATCAAAGTAAGCAAAAGAATTAAGAAGCATGAGTGAATATCAAGAAGTAGGCGGAGGTGAAACTGTGACAAAGAATAAAAAACTTATCACCATAACTGCAAATGCAGTGGAAAGGGTAAGGTATTTATTGGACAAAAAAAAGCATACTAACCTTGAAGAAGCAATAGGAATAAGAGTGCTAATTAAGCAAAAAGGATGTTCTGGTTTAAAATATGACATTGAATATGCGTATGATATTCGTCCTTTAGAGTCGATAATTGAGGAAAACTGTAGTGATGGCCAAAAAGTTAAAGTGTTGATCGATCCAAAGTCCGTCATGTTTATTCTTGGCTCTGAAATGGATTATGTAGAAGAAAAATTTTCATCGGGTTTTGTTTTCAAAAATTCTAATGAGAAAGGAAAATGTGGTTGTGGAGAGAGTTTTCATGTCTAGCAACTATTTTACATTGTTTGAAATCGAACTAGCTTTCAATATCAGTTTTGATGAGTTAGAGAAAAAATATATCGAGCTAAGCAGGACTGATATAAATGAAAGACAGTCCCAAAACATGGAAAGTATTAACAGAGCTTATCAGATACTAAAGTCACCGCTAAAACGTGCTGAGCATTTGTTGAATCTTTTTGGTGTGGCAAAGGATCATCCGAATTCTGAAATATTAAATGAATCAATAGAAATAAGAGAGTACTTACTAGACTGCGACGATCTACAATTTGCAAGCAGGATGATTGATGAAAAAATAAAAGATTGCGTTAAAAACCTAATTAACACTTTTGCTGTAAAGAATTTTGATGGAGCTGCTACACAGGTCTTAAGATTGAAATATTTATATAAGTCATTTGAGGAGGTGAAAAAGAATGCAACCAATTCAAATTTCTGAACCAAATTCAAGTGAAGTAGTTTTTGGTATAGATCTTGGTACTACCAATTCTTTAATTGCCATGGTAAATAAAGCTGGCAATGTGGAGATATTTAAAGATAAGCAGGGAAGAGAGCTACTGCCTTCTGCTCTTTCATATGAAAATAATACATTGAAAACTGGCTACGATGTCGGTCAAAACGCAATCTACTCAATAAAGCGTTTAATGGGTAAAAGTGTTAAAGATTTGAACAAGATGGGTGTTTATTTTGAAATAGATAACGAAAGTGAAAAAGTTATTAGAATAAAATGCGCAGAGGAAAAGTATCTTACTCCTATTGAGATTTCTGCTGAGGTATTAAAAGCTTTATGTGAGAGGGTAAAAAAGTCTAAGGGGCTGGAAGTAAAAAAAGCAGTGATTACTGTGCCAGCTTACTTTGACGATTCAGCACGTAACGCAACTAAATATGCAGCAAAATTAGCTGGAATAGAAGTTCTTCGCCTCGTTAACGAGCCAACCGCTGCAGCGCTTTCTTACTCCATTGAAAAGAACAATAACAGTGGAATATATGCAGTTTATGACCTTGGTGGTGGAACATTTGATATTTCGATATTGAAATTGCATCAAGGAGTGTTTCAAGTCCTTGCGGTTGGTGGTGACACCAAACTCGGCGGTGATGATTTTGATCATTTGCTGAGTTCAATTGTGATTGATAAGTATAGAGAAAAGACGGCTAAGCAACTAAATTCCTTACTTATCGAATCACGCTCTGTGAAAGAGTACCTAAGCAACCACACTATAGGTATCTTCGAATTTAATGCTAACGGCAAGCCATTTGAGTGCGAAATTACCAGAGAAGAATTCGAGCAGGCAATCAGTTCTTTGGTCAATAAGACTATCAATATAGTCACTCGTACTATAAGTGATATAGATCTTAAAATTGATGATATAAAAGGAGTAATTTTAGTTGGTGGTGCAACTAGAACACCATTGGTTCAAAATTCACTAGTCAAACTCTTTGGAAATAAAGTACTAAATGACGTGGATCCAGATAAAGCAGTTGCCATTGGGGCAGCTCTGCAGGCTCATGATTTAATTTCGGGCTCAAAAGATAGGAATATTCTCCTGGATGTTCTACCTTTATCACTTGGCATAGAAACTATGGGAGGCATAGTTGAAAAAATCATACCAAGAAATACGCCACTGCCAGTTTCAGAAACAAAAGAGTTTACAACTTATATTGATGGGCAAACAGCAATGAAAATTCATGTTTGTCAGGGAGAACGTGAAATGATAGAGGATAACAAATCTCTAGCGCAGTTTGAGCTAAAAGGTATACCGCCACTGCCTGCAGGTTCTGCAAGAGTTGAAATAGAATTTACAGTTAACGTTGACGGAATCTTGACTGCTACTGCAAGAGAAAAAACTACTGGAATTGAGCAGACAGTTAAAGTAAATTCAAGTTTTGGCTTGAGTGAAGCTGATGTTCAAAATATGGTTGACCAGTCAATAAACAGCTTTGACGAGGATATGAAGGCTCGTTCCCTTGCAGGCGCTAAAATTAATGGAAATAAACTCATACACTTGGTTGAAAACAATAATAACCTTTCCACTGATCAAAAGTTGAAAAACCTATTACAAAATGCAAAAAACGCTTTACAAGGCAATGACTTGAATGAAATTAACAACACTATCGCCGAGTTAGAAAATTCTTCTTTAGAGTTGTGTGAATTAACAAATAGGTAGAAAAGCTTACACAACCTTGTGCAATACCCTATTTAATCTCAAAGCAACAGGTAACCTGAAATTAAATGGTAACCAATCGACCTTTCCTAATTTAAATGATAAACCAACTATGCTTACACGCCCAATGATATTTTCCATTGGTACAAAACCAACTTCAGGAAACCTACTATCTAAAGAATTATTTCTATTGTCTCCCATAACGAAAAATTGATCGTTAGGTACATAATAAACCGGAGTGTTATATGATAGCTTATTAGAAATGTCATCTACCAAAATCTCATGTTCCTTGCCACTTAAAAGCGTTTCTATATATCTTGGTATGTTACGATTTGACTCATAATCAAAAAAACTTTCAATTTGCCTTCGCTCTACTTTCTGATCATTTAGGTATAATTCTCCCTCTATCATTTGCACTTTGTCACCTGGTGTTCCTATTACTCGCTTAACAAACCTGATGCTGTCATTTCTTGTGGGTCTGAAAACTACTATGTCGCCACGCTTTGGAGGGGTATAAAAAATCCTGCCGCTAAAAATGTTTGGAGAAAATGGAAAGGAGTGTTTACTGTAACCGTATGAATATTTACTAGTAAAAATGTAATCCCCTTCAAGTAGGGTGCTTTTCATTGAACCAGAAGGTATATGAAATGGCTCGAATAAAAAACTACGTATTGATAGCGCAATCAACAGTAAAAAAAACAATGAAGATAAAAATCTTCCTGTTCTTATCACCCAGTTTTTGCTTAGTTCTTCCAACTTTTCCAACTTTGTTTTTCCTATAGATTAAGCTTATTATAATACATAAATTAAAAAATGGTAATATGAAATTTTACTTGTGAATGTTATTCCTCTATTCAAAACAATTTTGAAAAGGCGGTTCATTTCTTTCAACGGTGTCATCCAAGTAGCGTGACACATAACTGTACGAACATTGCAATTTGCAGGTGGCAGATGAAAGTAGCTGATGCACATCTGTACGAACATTTGCTTTTGTTAAGGTAATATGGTGTTATAAAAGTAGCTGACACTGGAATGGCTTTGTTGCATCGCTACTTATGAAAGGCTAACTATAGTTAGGATTATAAGCAACCTATTGAAAATCTTGTTTTTTTGCAATCAATCTGATCAAATTTAAGAATAGTAATTTGTTATTTATATTAATAAATTTAATTCTATTGAAAATAGCTAAAGCATTGAAATTCTTGAATTTTAGCCGGATTGGTAAATGGTAGTGAAATTTCTTTTACTCAAATTTAGGTATTCATTGACCGTTCTTGTTATAAATACCAGAATAATAAGCTACTGATATTCCCTATCTTTTTTATCTTTAATCCATCATAGCTAGCGATGCAACAAAGCCCACTGGAATCCAGGTTGTAACCGTTCACGGATTGTGAGAATGAATAAAGAACTAAGCAGTCGTAACTTTTGGAAGGGATTTTGGCCATTGAGACGTGATGTCAAAAATATCGACAACATTCTTTCCACAAATCTTTCTCCATGCTCCGACCAGGTGAAAAAGCTGTTTTTACGATAGCCGTCTAATTTGCCGTTCTGCAAGGTTGTTGATTGACTTCAGGCTTTCGTAAAAACTTCCACACCATATCCTCGGCCTTAACATCTTAATGGCCACTCTCAAACCATTTACAAGCCTTGTCATTTCATGCCCCCCCTTTTTGCATTAGTTGTGTAGCATCTTTTAATATTAGCAAGGCCTATAGTAGTGCAACACTGCCTTACGTATTGCCAATCCAAATTCTACTTGCTGTAAAATAACACAATCTGCTACATCGCTGCTAATCTCAATCCCTCTGTTTATTGGCCCTGGGTGCATAACAATCGCATCTGGTTTTGCGTATGATAGCTTTTGTGAATCAAGTCCATACAAATAAAAATATTCTTTCTCTGAAGAACTATTATTCATGCGCTCTTTCTGCAATCTCAAAAGCATAATTACGTCAGCATCCTTTATACCTTCAATTAATGAATAATGGACTGAATCTACTTCAGGAAAATGCTTACAAATCAAAGTTGGTGGTGCGACCAAGTTTATCTCTGCTCCAAACATTTTTAGCAACCTTATATTTGACCTTGCAACTCTGCTGTGCAGAATATCTCCACATATCACAACTTTGAGGTCCTTTATTTGCTTTTTGTGATTGCTGATTACAAGATAGTCTGCAAGAGCTTGAGTTGGATGTTCACTACTTCCATCGCCTGCATTGATTAGCAAGCAGTTAACATACTTTGCCAGTGTATTAATGATACCACTACTTTTATGCCTGATTATTATGTAATCAGGATTCATTGCATTTAATGTTTTGATCATGTCTTTTAGATCTTCTCCCTTGTTAATAGAAGAAGATCTTATTGGCAAAGTTACAACATTTGCTCCAAGGCTTTTTGCTGCTATTTCAAAAGACGCAAGTGTACGCGTTGAATCTTCAAAGAATAAATTTATTACTGTCTTATTTTCCAAGATATGACTATTTGCAACTTCTTTTTTAAGGTACTGGTTGGCCAACTTAGTTATATTTTCTACATCATCGACTGTAAGGTCTGAGATGTTTAACAAATTCCTTCTCTTGTTCATAGTTTCCTTTTCAACTACTTGAACCTATTCTACTTTCTTATTACCTTTTTTCAATAGACTTCTTGTGCAGCAATTGTTTTGGTGAAAGAACTGAAAAAGATAGTAAAGTCAAAATTAAGTTAGAAGGAAGAAAAAGTTCAGCAAGTCAAGAGTAAGGTATATTAGCATAAATCTTTCATCCCAATGTTTAGTGGCGCTGGGGATTACTTCCACTTACACTCATCTGCTACCATAACAGCCTCAAAAAGATGCTTCTCAAGTTCACTTAGAGGCAAATCACTTTGTGAATAATTTCCCCAAGATTTTAGTATATCGGAAGTTTCAACGCCTTCAATAATAGGATATTCTTGGTTTTTTTTAGCGTATAACTCTTGAGCCTGCTTGCTTACTAAAAATTCCAATAAGACTATAGCATTTTCCCTGTTTTTTGCGTTTTTTGTTACTGCTGCACCACTGATGTTTACCATTACACCGTGATCGTTGCGATTAGGAAAAAAAGCCCCCAGCTTGTCTGCAACATTCTTTTTATTTTCTGATGAAAGAATTCTCGCAAAGTAGTAGCTGTTTACTATTGCAACATCTCCCTCACCCGCTGCTACGGCGTAAATTTGATCAGTATCACCACCACTTGGTTTTCTTGCCATATTGCTCACAATTCCGCTTACCCATTCTTTCGTCTTTTCAAAACCATTATTTGCAATCATAAAAGCAATTAACGATCTGTTATATGGACTTGTAGAAGAACGCACTAATATTTTTCCTTTCCATTTTTCATTTGCTAAATCTTCATAAGTACTTAAGTCCTTAGGGTCTACTGACTCTTTATTGTAAACCAATATCCTAGCTCTTTTTGTAAGACCAAACCAATAATCTTCACTGTCTCTAAATCTTGCAGGTATAACACTTTTTAAAACCTCTGAATCTACTTGAGATAAAAGTCCTCTTTTTTTTGCTAGAATTAAGTTGATTGCATCAGCAGTCAAAAATAAGTCGGCTTCACCACCGTTTTCCATTCGTGAAAGTAGCTGAGAATAATCATCAATGATGTAACGTACTTTAATACCTGTATTTTTCGTGAATTCATCAAACAAAGTACGTACTAATTCTTCTTTGCGCGATGAATAAACATTTACCACTTGTGAGTCATTAGCTCCGTCGTTTCTGTATAAATAAGTAACAACTATCAATATAATTGCTATTAAGGATGTGAATATGAAGGCTTTTTTCATATTGGATAAAAAATAACTTCTTTCAGTTAAAGTTACCAAGATGGTACAACTTTAGCAAGTGTAAAGTTCGTTAGATAAATCATAAAAACTTCCTTGACAAGCTTCGCCAGCCCCCTTATTGTAACACTGAAGCTATTTATTTATCTTCGCAATCTCTGCAGTGGATTAATGACAAAAAACTTAATGTATTTGGCGTAAGTCATGCTTAATTTTTTGCATTATGTGCACCTTATGTCTTTATAAAATTTCTAGGTTTTTACCTAATATAAGCTGAAATGCGCTATTTAAAACATTAAAAAACGCCAACTTAAAAAATGGATAGTGAATAACTAGCTACCCTAGGGCTTCTTTTGCCTTTTTTTCTGTTTAGTAAATTGTATCCGTTCAGCGGAATGGTAGAATAAGGTAGACAAAGTGATCTAAAAAGATAATCATAGAGCAAAAGTGAGGTAATGTGGTAAAC
>NZ_JAPQLK010000143.1:0-2020 GCF_028981785.1 Wolbachia endosymbiont of Drosophila leontia | reverse complement strand
AACGCTGAATTAAAGGAAAGGCTTGGTTTAAACTCGAAAAATTCATCTCTACCGAGCTCTAAAGAATTGTACAAAACAAAAAAGGACAAGCCAAAAAGCGAAAGGAATGTTGGCGATCAGGTTGGGCATAAAGGAAATTTTCATGCCACAATGGAAGCGGATAAAGTAGTAAAAATAGAGTTGCCTAATATTTGCGAATGCGGAGGAGAGCTTGTAATATGCGAAAAACCTTATGTTCACAAAAAAGTTGATCTTCCGGAAATTAGGCCTTATGTAGTAATTGGAACATGGTCGTTGTTGGAGATGCAGAAAAAGAAAAAGTAGCAAGTTACCAGAAGGTGTTACGCCAGATACATTTGGTCCAAGGGTTAAGTCTATAATTGCAGCACTCAGCGGATTTTACAAAAACTCAAAGCGTGAAGTGGCTAGTATCATAAATGACATTTTTAATTTGAACATAAGTGCTGGCAGCATATCAAATCTTACTATTACCCACAAATATAAATGTACTTATAAATAAAGTATTACAATATTAAAGTTTGCAAATGTTGAGGGTATAAAAATGGCAAACGAGAGTAATGAATGGGCTAAAAATGAATTTGGAGATGCTGTACTTGGAGATAAAAGATTAACTGACCGATTAGTAAAGATTGCTGATAGTTTGATAAGTTTACCTGAAAGCTCAATTAATGAGGCATGCGGAAGTTGGTCAGAAGCAAAAGCAGCATAACGTTTTTTTCAAAATGAGAACGTAAAAGAAGTCGATATTCTAGCTTCACACATTGATAAAACAGTTGAAAGAACAAAAGCTCATAAAAGAATTCTTGTGATTCAAGATACAACTTATATTTCATACTCAAGCCATAAGCGGATTGGGAACTATTGCTGGAAGAGGAGCAGTAATGCATACAGCCCTTGCTGTTAGTACGGAAGCTGGGAATACTGGATCAAAAGATTTACTCGAGGCAACTCATTTCTGAAGAAGAAAAAAGACTAAAGAGCCATCGTAACAACGTTCATATTGAGGATAAAGAAAGTATGAAATGGCTAGAAAGTTTAAAGAAAACAAATAATATTATAGATCTGGCCCAAACCGAAGCTATAACTGTATGTGACAGAGAAGCAGATATGCATGATTTTTTGAACTTGCACATAATCTTAACTCAGCAATTTTAGTAAGAGCTCGCCACAACAGAAATGTAAATAAAAAATTCATGCATACCAGGAACAAGCAAAAATTATGGTCATTTATCCAAGGCCTCCCTTGCGCTGGAAAAGTAGAAGTTGAAATCCCTGCTAGAGATAACAAGCAAAAAAGGGCAGCGTTTTTAGAAATTAGATTTGGAAAATTTATCACATGAAGGCCATATAAAATGTAAAGAAGGTCACATAAAATATAAACCGACAGAGTCTACAACTTCACGCAATTCATGTTGTTGAAAAAAACTCTCCTCCCGAAGCAAGTCCTCTAGAGTGGATGCTTTTTTCCGGTCAGTACTTTTGAAGAAGCTGTTGAAAAAGTTAGTTGGTATTGTTTGAGATGGAAAATAGAGATATTGCATAAGATTTTAAAATCTGGTCTCAAAGTTGAGGAATGTAGACTTGGAACAGCAGAAAGATTAATGAGGTATTTAACAGTCATGAGCATTATTGCTTGGAGAATTTTCTTTATTACATCAATTGCAAGAACTAACCCAACATTACCATGTACTGCCTTATTAGCTGAGGAAGAATGGAAAGTTTTATATGTTAAAATACACAGGAAACCATGTCCAAATATAGCCCCTACCATAAAAGAAGCCGTTTCGTGAACTTGGAGGTCATTTAGCAAGAAAAAGCGACCCAAAACCAGGACCAATTACTCTTTGGAAAGGGTGGAGACGTCTCTTTGATCTAGCAGAAGGATGGAGACTTGCTCATGAACCTCATATTTGTGGGTAATAGTAAGGTTTCTAAGAACCTGTTTAAAATCTTCGTAATAGGAGAGAAATGAAGGAAAGGACAATCATTTGCAAGCTGG
>NZ_JAPQLK010000142.1:9174-11881 GCF_028981785.1 Wolbachia endosymbiont of Drosophila leontia | reverse complement strand
AAATGGCTATTTTATAATGAATTTTGTCAGTAGCCACCAGATTTTTTCAGTTCCTATGCAACAAAGCCCAGATGAATCCATTCTCTTTAGAAAATAGTGGTTGCGTGTATGCTGATTACAATGCAACTGCTCCAATTAGTGAAAATGTAAAAAAAAGTATATTTGAGGTCTTGTCAAAACAAACGCTCAATCCATCATCACTACATAAGAGAGGACAAGAAGCGAGGAAGATTCTTCAGGATGCAAGAGATAACGTACGTGGTGCTATTGGCGTTTCAAGTGATAAAGAAATAGTTTTTACGTCTGGTGCAACTGAAGCGAATAACCTTGTTATGAGAGGAATAGCAGGCTACCTGCATATAATTTCAGCTATAGAGCATCCTTCAATTCTTAATTCTGCATGTAATCCATATATAATACCTGTTAATCAGGAGGGCATTGTTGACTTTTTAGAGCTAGAAAAAATTCTAAGCGAACTTAAAGGAAACAAAGCAATAGTTTCAGTTATGATGGCAAATAACGAAACCGGAGTTATTCAACCTATTGAGGAAATAGCTAAAATAGTACACAAGTTTGGAGCAATTTGCCACACTGACACTGCTCAAAGTGTTGGGAAAATTAAAGTTAATATGGAAGATTTAGGAGTGGATTTACTCACTTTATCCGCCCATAAATTTGGCGGTGTAGCAGGCAGTGGAGTTTTAATATTCAACAAAGAACTTGCGATAGAACCTATTATAATAGGTGGTGGACAAGAGAAGGGATTTCGTGGTGGTACGGAAAATATTGTTGCAATTGCAGGCCTTTCTGCTGCACTGCAAAATATTCCAGATCTTTTATCAAAAATGGATGAAGTAAAGGAGCTACGCGATCAATTAGAGTGTGAATTATTAAATCTTGCCAGTGACATAAGAATCTTCGGTAAAAACTCTAAGAGGCTGCCAAACACAAGTTTTATTTATATGCCAGGAGTAAAGAGTGATGTGCAGCTCATGCATTTTGACTTGAATTATATTGCAGTTAGTAATGGCTCCGCATGTTCTTCTGGAAAAGTTGAGCCTTCCCATGTTTTGCTTGCAATGGGGGCAACAAAAGAGCAAGCAGAGTGTTCAATTAGAATCAGTATAGGTCCAGAAACTAAACCACAAGACATAAAAAAAATAGTGGATTGTTGGTATAATATCTACAAGCAGAACTCCTTGGTATAGATAATACGTGGTATCATGCAGGCACTGGCCGAGCATTAGATGTAAAAAATTACTTTACAACCCCGCGGTATCTCTAGATCCCGCTAACAAGCAGCGGGATGACGGTTGTTAGGCTAGCTGTCATCCAAGTAGCTGACACTGGTTCCTTTATGACGGCAGTGCCCCTATGGTGTCATTCCAGTGCCCTGACTACTTGGATCTAGCAAGCTTTGCTTGCAAATAAGTCTAATACGTGTCGCGTTTTATGCCAAAACACAATTGGAGTTACATGCAAAATAGATCCCAGACTGGGATGACAAAAAAAGAGCACTGGAATGACACCATTTGCTGTGCAATTTACCTTCAAAAATGAATGTTCGTACAGCTATGGATTCATTCGCGGTATCTCACCATAGATCCCGCTGACAAGCAGCGGTATGACGGTTATCAGTAAACATGAATTACTTTAGCTATGCAATCAGGCTTCCTAAAAACACTTTGTAGCCAATCAATTCTTGAGTATAAAAAAAATTCCTTTAATAGTAAGGTATGCTAATCAGGAATTTAATAAAACGAGCAACTCAAGTAGGAAGCAGTGAAAATGCAATACGGTATGTCGAATATCTCTATCAATTTGAGAAGTTTAGAAACACATTAAACCTCACTTTGTCACTAATAAAGCAAAATAGGCTTTCGTTTGAGATATACCAAGAGGGATTAGTGGATATGGAAGAGGGAGTGTGTAAGACAATCAGGTCTTCCGGTGTAAATAGATATGTTATTGTACTGAGGAAGTCAAACCCATACATTATAGTGCATGAACTTTCACACATGGTTGAAATTGAACTGAACTTAAATTTGGAGCAGGAATTCCTCCATAAAGTTTACCAGGATATTGAGCAGAACCTAAAGCAAGCAAATATTCTTGTGCAGAAAATTATCGGCCAAGTTATATTTAAGGAGATACAGGCTTATCAAACTGCAAAATCACGTGCATCTGAATTATTTGCACGCTATTTTGAGCTATTTGCTTGGGCGCAGGAGGTTTACCCTAAAGATAAAGAATACTTAATCCGCACTCAAGACTTAAACAAAGTGTTCCTTGCTACTGACCAATGGAAAAAGAGCTACCTTGATTCACAAATGATGGAGAGAATAGATAAGGAAATCAAGGAATACAGCAATAAAACTGCCACTAAAGACGTAACCAAAGTGCAAAGCAGTTGGACTAATAAATTTTCTCCTGGGGGCAAAAAAATTAGCTCTATATTTGGAGATGATGATTAGCTTATAGTGCAGGCCAGACGTCATACCGTGATTCATTCTTTTGGTGTACGAACATTGCAATTTGCAGGTAATTTGAGTAGTAGATGGTGTCATTCCAGTGCTTGACACTGGAATGGCTTTGTTGCATCGCTAGCTATGATGGATTAAAGATAAAAAAGATAGCGAATATCAGTAGCTTATTATTCTGGTATTTATAACAAGAACGGTCAATGAATACCTAAATTTGAGTAAAA
>NZ_JAPQLK010000142.1:6126-9124 GCF_028981785.1 Wolbachia endosymbiont of Drosophila leontia | reverse complement strand
ATGCTTTAGCTATTTTCAATAGAATTAAATTTATTAATATAAATAACAAATTACTATTCTTAAATTTGATTAGATTGATTGCAAAAAAACAAGATTTTCAATAAGTTGCTTATAATCCTAATTATAGTTAGCCTTTCATAAGTAGCGATGCAACAAAGCCATTCCAGCGTCACGCGCTGCCATGTGGTATACAAATTTCCTTCGAATTACAACGTACGTGCGCTCTATATGCACTTGATTGACAAATGCTCTCTTATCAAAATCTCAAGAATCTGCACTATATTTAATGCTGCGCCTTTGCGCAGGTTGTCAGCCACTATCCACATATTTAATCCGTGCTCAACAGTATTGTCTCTTCTAATACGCGATACATATACAGCATTCTCCTGTACAACATCAATTTGAGTTATGTATTCACTATCTTCACGCCTGTTGTACACTAAAACTCCACTATCTTCGGCTTCACTTAGCACTTCACGAGCTTGTTCTTCAGTGATATGTTGACCAAATTCCACATTTACTGCCATAGCGTGACCGATAAAGACGGGTACCCTTACACAAGTTGCAGTAACTTTTATATCTTCCTCTAAAATTTTTTTTGTCTCCTCTTGCATTTTCCATTCCTCTTCTGTAGAACCATTTTCCATGAATTCTCCTACATGGGGAATGCAATTGAATGCTATTTGCTTAGAGAATATCTTGGGTTTTTTAGCTTCGTTCATAAAGATTTTTTTTGTCTGGTCATAGAGCTCATCCATTGCTGCTTTGCCTGCACCAGAAGTTGATTGATAAGTTGAAGCAACGATTCTCTTTATTTTTGCTTTTTGGTGTAATAGATGTAGTACTAGCAGCATCTGTATTGTAGTACAGTTTGGATTGGATATTATGTTGTGGTTTTTATATTCCATAATTTTTTCTTTATTAATCTCTGGAATAATGAGTGGCACACCCTCTTTCATTCTAAAATGGGAACTGTTATCTATCACGATGCATCCAGCCTGTGTTGCAATTGGTACATACTCTTCAGAAACATGAGATCCAGCACAGAAAATGGCTACATTAGTTCCAACGAAGTCATAATCCTCAAGGCATAAAACTGTTAACTCTTTGTCACCAAAGCTCACCTTCTTCCCTTCTGATTTTTTCGATGCAAGTGCAATAACGCAATCTATCGCCTCATCTTGAAATTCAGCAAGCGTGCTTAATACCTCACGCCCTACTCTTCCGGTTGCTCCAATAACAGCAATTTTGTATCCCATATAGATGAACCTCTAATTTCAAAGTTCTATTATATTTTTACTGACAAAATTTACAATTGTTTTAATATTTTTACCTTGCAATTAATTGTAATTTAGCTATTATTATGCAATATTAGTAATATTACATAATGAAATGAAAGATGAGTAAGGAATACGATGAAACTAAGGTTAAACCTGCAATTTCTACACCTCAAGGACCTGAAGGAACCAATGGATCAAAGGCCCAAAGTGTTCTTTCGAATAAAAGAAAGCCTACAATAAATTTTGATGATAAAAAGTATGGTGTAAAAACCCCTAAAATAGACCAACAGTCCCCAAATAAAGCTTCAAAGCTAAGAGATTTCTTAAGGTCAACACCAATAATAGGGAGATTTTTAGCAAGGATTTTCACACCTGAAAAAGTAGAAGTCGTCAGTAACCCTATAATGGAAGCATATGAAAAATCGCAAGCAGGTCACTCCAGTAAGATAAAAGATGAAACTAGTATAGATGATGAACACACAAAAGAAGTAGATAGTAAACTTGAGAAGGGTAATGTTGAACAAGTGGACAACAAGAAAAGTCGTAGTTCATAAATATCAATCATTTAAAAATTATCTCTAGTTATAACATTGTATCTGTTCAGATGCATGGCTCATGTACAAATATTGAAACAAAAATTCCAGTGCTCCCTTTCTTGTCATGCCAGTGCGTGACACTTGTATCTTTATGATGTGAGGCATTAGAGCTAAAATACCTCAAAGGGAGGGTGAAGCTGATGCGACACTAATGCCATTAAGCCAGATTTTGCTTCCCTCCCATAGAGTTAAAGACTGAACAGTATCTTTTGGAATTATATCCCGTATTACAAGGTTAGTCTAAACTCTCAGTTTATTTATAGTCTTGGAGGCAATTTTATGCAAGTAAATGCTATTTTGGGTGTGGATATTTCAAAAAAGAAATTTGATGTTTGTTAGTGGACAGTAAAAAACGACACAAAGTCTTTCAAAATAATCAAGATGGTTTTGCAAAACTTGTAGTTTGGTGCAATGGCCATGGAGCAAATCTTACTCATTTATGTCTTGAAGCAACTAGTTGGTATGGAGAAGATTTGGCTACTTTTATGCACGATTTAGGACATAATGTCAGTATAGTAAACCCAGCCCAAATCAAAGCTTTTGGCAAAAGTGAGCTGCTCAGAAATAAGACAGATAAATCAGATGCAGCTATGATAGCTAGATTTTGTATCGCCAACAAACCTGCTCTTTGGAAGCCCATTGCACCTGAAATGAGGCATTTGAGGGAGCTTTACCGTTGCATGCAATTGCCAAAAGATGATAAGGTGCAACAGACAAATCGCTTGGAAAACAAAAATATGCATTCCAGTTGCAAAGAAGCTATATCTAAAGTAATTTTGGCAATAGAGGAGCAAATTATTGTTCTCGAAAAAGAAATTAATGAGCATATAAATAACTATCCACATCTAAAAAATATGGTGGAAAACCTTAAGACTATAAAAGGTATAGGATATCTTACTGCTGTTGCTGTTGTCGCAGAAATGCCATCAGTTGATAACTTTGACAATGCTAAACAATTTACAGCTTTTGCTGCCAGGACATTATCAATCGGGATCGTCAGTAAGTAAGAGAAGTTGCATATGCAAAATAGGATCTGAGCGTATTCGAAAAGCTCCTTAGAACCTGTTAAGGATCTCGAAAATATGAGGTAAAATAAGCATAGTTAAGAAAGAGGTATATCTA
>NZ_JAPQLK010000142.1:0-6076 GCF_028981785.1 Wolbachia endosymbiont of Drosophila leontia | reverse complement strand
TAATTATAGTTAGCCTTTCATAAGTAGCGATGCAACAAAGCCATCCCAGTGTCTGGGCACTGGGATGACAGGGGAAGGAGGCTACTTTCATGACACCATCATAAAGTGAACCAGTGTCAGCTACTCGGATGACAAGAAGAGGGCACTGTGACGCACAATTATCAGTTAATGCGGCATTATAAAAAACGCCAAACTTTTTTCTGTTTTTATGCAAGAAGTCTAGTCCATATATTCCTCCCACTTTTCCGTGACTTTTCTTACTATTTCCTCACTCATTTTAATTTTCTTTCCCCACTCTCGTTTGGTTTCAGGAGGAATTTTGTTTGTCGCATCAAATCCCATTTTACCTCCAAGTCCACTTTCAGGGGAAGCAAAGTCTAAATAATCAATAGGTACACTTTCTATCATGATTGTATCACGCACAGGGTCCATCCTCGTTGACATTGCCCACATTACTTCCTTCCAATCACGTACATTTATATCATTATCAACAACGATAATAAACTTCGTGTATAAAAACTGCTTTAGAAAAGAAAGTATGCCCATAACAATTCTTTTTGCCTGCCCTGGATAGGATTTTTTTATCGACACTATCGCTATTCTATATGAGCAACCTTCCGGTGGCAGATAAAAGTCCACTATCTCTGGAAATTGATTGATAAGAATGGGCACAAAAATTTCATTGAGTGCTTCACCAAGAATCGATGGTTCATCAGGTGGCTTGCCAGTGAAAGTGCTAAGATATATCGGGTTTTTACGCATAGTAATTGCAGTAATATTAAATTCTGGAAATTGCTCAACAGAATTATAGTAGCCAGTGTGATCTCCATATGGTCCCTCATCTTGATATCTATCCAAACTCACATAGCCTTCCAGAACGATTTCCGCGTGAGCTGGCACTTGAAGTGGAATAGTCTTACAATTTACAAGTTCAAGCGGCTTCTTTCGCAGCAGTCCAGCAAATTGGTATTCTGACAATGTTTCTGGCACTGGAGTTACCGCAGCAATAATTGTTGCAGGATCACTACCGATCACAGCAGCAGCAGGAAATTTCATATTTTGTTCCTTCTCTTTCCATCGTTTATGGTGACCTGCTCCTCCACGATGCGCAAGCCAACGCATTAGAGTTGTTTTTTTATCTATGACCTGCATACGATATATTCCAAGATTGAAATTATCTTGTTTGTCTTTCGTAGGTCCTTTTGTCACCACAATCGGCCAGGTGATAAGTGGTGCAGGTTCATTTGGCCAGCATGTTTGAATGGGCAGTAGACTTAGGTCCACTTCATCTCCGGTTAGCACTACCTCTTGACATGGAGCCTTGCTCACGACTTTACTTCGCATCGATAACACGACTTTCAACAAAGGAAACATTTTTATAGCATCCTTAAAGTTTTTTGGCGGCTCAGGTGATTGCAAAAATGCTAAAAGTTTACCAAGATCTCTTAGTTCATCAGGATTTATGTTCAACCCCAATGCAATCCTCTTAATAGTACCAAATAAATTCACCAAAACAGGAATCGAATTTTTACCATTTTCTGTGACAACATTTTCAAAAATGATCGCTGGCCCTTTGTTTGACAAAACCCTACGGTGAATTTCTGTCATTTCAAGAACTGTTGAAACTTTCTCCTTAATTCTAATCAGATTCTTTTTTTCTTCTAAGGCTTTGATGAAGTCGCGTAAGTTGTTGTACATATTCCAGTTTTTAAAATTTTAAGTTTACATTTAGTTTTCAAGCACTTTATTGAAATTTGACCTATGCACTACTTTCCTGCCTAGCGAGCTTTCAGTTAATTTGAGATCAAATCCTCATATTGCTTACTAAGTTTGTATTTCCTTCCTCTATTGGAAAAATCTACAATCTTGATAAACCCCATTTCCACCCACTTTTTACAAAGTTGCGCACTGGTACGAGGCTTAAAATTAAATAGTTCGCCAACCTGACTAGCTGTAATAGCGGAAAACTTCTGGAAGAGCTCAAGAGCTTTGCGTTGTTTAGGATCAAGCTTACGTATAAGATCAGTCTGATCAGCGTGGTATTCTTCTTTATTTATACGTTGTAAAACGTTCTCAAATGAATTTGCCATACCTTCTACGAAATACTCCACCCACTTAGTAATATCTGCTTCAGCTCGTCCCATGTAATAGTTGTGCGATGGACCTATACTGATTGCTTCATAATACGCTCCTAGATTCGACCATTACCGTCATAGTAAGGGTGAATTGTTACAAATTGATAATGCGCAATACCTGCAATAATTGGGCAAGGCACTTGCTCACTGTTACGAATCCAATCAATCATACTGCTCATGAGCTTTGGTACATCCTTTGCTTCAGGTGGCATATAAATTATTGCACGTGTAAGACTATCGCGGATAACATTTTGACCATCACGATAAGGTGTTGATTTTATTTTAGATTTTCCACTTGCTATTACTAGAGCATGTAGTGTTTGAACAGCTTTCTCAGTAATGGGTATTCTCCTTGCTGCCCATTGTTCAACTTGAGTTAAAGCTGCATAATATCCTTTAACCTCATTTTCATCTCTCCTATATTTTGGAAAGTGGCTTTTACCACTTAAAACCTCTTCAATCTGTTTAGGTTCAAGTCGATTTCCTTCAATCATAGTAGAATAGTGTGTGGTATAAAGCCGTGCAATTTCACGAAGAGACAAAAGCATTGATACAGTGAGCGGCAAATGTAACACTTTTTCTTTTGCTGCTTCAATCCTTATAAGACAACTAGCAATTTTAGAAGTAATCGTATAATTCGGCATCGGCATAATATCTGCATTACATTACTTCTATATTATGCTGATAAAATGCAGATAATACAACATTTACACGACGCCGACCATAAACAGCAATAAATTCGGCTGATTGAGAAAGAAGTTTGTCTTGTAGAATAGCTATTTCTTTTTCTCTGCCAATTATTGGTTCACTCATATGTTTATTCCGCGGAGTTTGTTGAAATTATACACAGCGGAATAAAATTATCAACTTTGTTTTACCGCCGTATTTACAGCGTGGCGGTAAAAGATAGAGCATCTCATAATTGGCTATTCTGGAGGTAGTTTTGTCACTTGCATCACCAAGTCTTCTGATGAACTTTGTGGTAATGTGCTTGAGTTTTATTGTGTAAAGTTTGCATTTGAGGCAAAACTGGTTATAAAATACACTTGATACAAATGTTTTTATATATTAACATTAGATGCTTCTTTTAATATACAGATAAATGTGTACTAAAAGTTTTATGTTGTAGGTTTTTAAATAAATTGTATGTCTAGAATATCGTTTTTATTAATTTTAATAATAGCAATAGCAAGCTTGCCGATAATAAACAATTGGCTTTCAAATCGCAGCCAAATGCTAAGCGATGATTATATAGGTGAGAAATTAGATAGCTATATAAGCAGAAATTTTGATAAGATCGTAAAAACTCTCAAAGAGCAGTCGATTAAAAGTAGTTACGCTGCTCGAGATAATGTAACCAAAAGTAAAATTTCACAATACAAGGATCAAATATTTGACCTTACTTATCCTTACTCCGGAAATGAAAGTAGTAGTGTTATAGCTGTAGGCTTCCTTGACTATTCTTGTGGACATTGCAAAGCTATAAAGAATGATATAAAGCAGTTAATTAACGACGGCAAAATTAAGTATATCTTTAGGGATGCTCCAATACTTGGTAACGCTTCTTTAAAGGCAGCAAAAAGTGCTCTAGCTGTCTATTTTCTCGATAAAGAAAAATATTTCGATTTTCACCATGCTGCTTTAAGTCACAAAGGAGAATTTTCAGACGAAAGCATATTGGATATAGTGAAAAACATAGGGATTGATGAGGACGATTTTAATGATTCCATAAAAGATAACGCGGACAAAATTGAGCAAATGATAAACAACAGTAGGCTTCTAGTAAGAGATTTGGGAGTAGGTGGTACACCTTTTTTAATAATTGGAGATAGCCTGTTTGTAGGAGCAACTGATTTGAATGTATTACGCAAAAAAGTAGATGAATTAAGTCACAAGCAAGGCTAGTTACAGTTTGCCATAAAATTTTATTTTTTTGCTTGACAACTCAAATGAACCTGAGTATAGTAACTGTGGGTGTGACAGCAGTTTAACTCAGTAGTCTCATCCACTTTCCATAGCGTCATTTACTATGTGAAACGCTTTCAAATTACAACATTTTCTTCAACCAAACTATTTTACTTTCACGGGAGGGTATATGTCATTCACAGAAATTAGATTTCCAGAAAATATATCTTATGGTTCCGCTGGAGGACCGGAATTTTCCACTGACGTTGTAACAACTCATAACGGTTGTGAACAGCGCAACATCAATTGGTCTCATGCACGCACTAGATACAACATAGCTTACGGGGTCAGATCAAACGAGCAGCTACTAGAACTAATAACATTTTTTCATGCACGAAAAGGTAAAGCAATAGGGTTTCGTTTTAAGGATTGGTGGGATTTTATAGCCATCAACCAAGAGATTGGTATAGGAGATAACAAAAAAACGACTTTTTAGCTAATCAAAACTTATGTAAGTGGGGAAGATAAGCATATACGTATGATCAAAAAGCCAGTACATGGGACAGTAAAGATTTATTTAAATGGTAAAGAAGAGAGTGAATATTCAGTAAATTATTCAACTGGAGAAATAACATTTATGAAGCCACCAGTAAAGGATGTGATAATCACTGCGAGCTTTGAATTTGATGTGCCCGTGCGCTTTGATACAGATTACTTAAACGCTTCGATTGATGACTATGGAAGCAATAGCTGGAATAATATCCCCTTGGTGGAAGTGAAATTTTAGTTATAAGCGAGCATAGATCCACATCATAGTAGGGCTACTAGTCACCATCAATTGAAAAAATTAAGCACCACTGAGGCTCTATATTTAAATGAGCCTTAGTATATGCAATTATTTTAAACTTTATCACCAGCTATATACTACAATGTTGCTGAGCTTTGCTAACATTTACACTTGAAGCTTGGGGAGATTCTAACTCAGTGCTTTTTTCTTCCTACAAAATAGAAAGCTTCAACAACTCCTTTAGAGTTGATTTTGCAAGTGTTGTATCATCTTTGTTTAAGATGTAGTCTAGCATGCCGTTTTTCTGTAAGAGATTAACAAAATATCTATCTTCCTCATTAAGAACCTCTATCTTGTTAATACAAGATAATACTAAATCCGAATTCTTTGTTGCTAAAATTCCATTCAAAAAGATATCTAATTTTGTTTTATCTTCAGTTAAGTCTTCAGCTAACCTATTTCTGATATTCTCATTGTCAAACACAATGTACTCGAGGTACGAGGAAGGCTCAATAAGTATAAAGTCCTCTAAAGGCACTAGTTCTGGATAGGTGCCAGCGTAATCAAGTATGCCACACTCAGTAATACACCCTCCTTTTCTTATAACACAGCAATTGAGACGACCATGATACATTGATAACAAAGAAAAAAGACGTATTATACTTGTACCTCTATCTTTCATTTCCTCGAAAAGCTTCCTATCATTTATTAATTTGTGCAAAATGTAATCCATAGCAGGACCTGGTTTGCGGAAATGAAACATATTATTCTCTTCAAAAATGGCCTCAGCTAATTCGATAGATTCTTTATCCTCATCTACGAAAGCTTTTTCATTTCTATTTAACTGTATGATCTCAGCTTTGCTATCTCTGCGTAGACCAGTTCTCCTTATTAACATCTCAAATATTTTTGTATTCATATATATCCTATATTAGTTAAAGTAAATATTAATAATGTTTACTTTTTAAATAAAAATAAATGAAAATTTTAATAAAAATTATATTTTTTTTAATAGAATAAAAATCTTTTATATTTGCTTGAGCACCAAAAGGGCTTTATTGGTGTAATGCGTTTTCTATTGCGCCTGGCTGCAGCGCGTGATGCAACCGGATGGCTTTGTTGCATCGCTAGCTATGATGGATTAAAGATAAAAAAGATGGAGAATATCAGTAGCTTATTATTCTGGTATTTATAATAAGAACGGTCAGTGAATACCTAAATTTGAGTAAAAGAAATTTCACTACCACTC
>NZ_JAPQLK010000141.1:0-17217 GCF_028981785.1 Wolbachia endosymbiont of Drosophila leontia | reverse complement strand
AAAAAACAAGATTTTCAATAGGTTGCTTATAATTCTGACTATAGTTAGCCTTTCATAAGTAGCGATGCAATAAAGCCATCCCAGACTGGGATGACACCTCTGGGCACTGCCATCATAAAGGAACCAGTGTCAGCTACTTGAATGACATCATTTTCTGTGCAATTTACCTTCAAAAATGAATGTTTGTACAGCTGTGTGTCAAGCACTGGAATCTGCCACGCAAATTGCAATGTTCGTACAGTTATGCGTCAAGCCTAAAAGTAATTAGCTAATAGGTTTAATAAAAATTCACATATACAGGAAAGATTGGTAACATTACTTGAATAGAGACCGTTATTGTAATTATGCCGAAACGCACAGATATAGAATCTATATTAGTAATAGGAGCAGGCCCAATAGTTATAGGTCAGGCATGCGAGTTTGATTATTCCGGAACGCAAAGCTGTAAAGTATTAAAAAGTGAAGGTTATAAAGTCATTTTGGTTAACTCCAACCCCGCAACTATAATGACAGATCCTGAATTCTCTGATGCAACTTATATTGAGCCGGTACTGCCTGAAATCATAGAGAAAATTATAATTAAGGAGAGGCCAGACGCAATATTGCCAACAATGGGCGGGCAAACAGCACTCAATTGCGCAATAAAACTTGCAGATGATGGAGTGTTAGACAAATACAACGTAGAATTAATAGGGGTAAATAGAGAAGCAATAAAAAAAGCAGAGGATAGAGAGTTATTCCGTCAGTCCATGGATAGAATAGGACTGAAATATCCCAAAAGTATCATTATAAAAAATCAAGAACAAATAAAAAAGGCTTTGGACTACGTTGGATTACCAGCAATCATCCGTTCATCATTCACTCTTGGTGGCGCAGGTAGTGGCATAGCATATAATAAAGAGGAGTTTTTCAATATCGCAGAAAGTGCTCTCAAAATTTCGCCAATAAATGAAGTTCAGATAGATGAATCAATTATCGGCTGGAAAGAGTATGAAATGGAAGTTATCCGCGATTGTAAAGATAACTGCATAATAGTCTGTTCGATAGAAAATGTTGATCCAATGGGAGTGCACACCGGAGATAGTATTACGGTTGCTCCTGCTTTGACTCTGCGTGATGCTGAATATCAACAAATGAGAAATGCATCTATAGCAGTGCTGAGGGAAATTGACGTTAGTGCCGGTGGTGCAAATGTTCAGTTTGCAGTGAACCCTAAAGAAGATGGAAGCCTCGTTGTAATTGAAATGAATCCAAGGGTTTCTCGCTCCTCTGCACTTGCTTCGAAAGCAACAGGCTATCCTATTGCAAAAGTTGTAACTAAACTTGCTATTGGCTATTCGCTCGATGAAATACGTAATGACTGCGCTCCAGTTATACCTGCTGCATTTGAACCAGTGATTGATTATATCGTCACTAAAATTCCTCGTTTTGAATTTGAGAAATTTAAGGGGACGAATTGTGAATTATCAACCTCCATGAAATCGGTGGGAGAAGTAATGTCTATAGGCCGCACTTTTAATGAGTCGCTGCAGAAAGCTTTTCGCTCGCTTGAAACTGGGCTCACGGGACTTGATGAAGTGTTTTCTGAAAATACTGATATTGATCACATCAGATCTCAATTAGCAAAATTGCTACCAAACAGATTGCTGATAGCTGCTGATGCAATGCGTCATGGAATTAGCATAGAAGAAATAAATTCAATTACAGGTTATGACTTATGGTTTTTGCAGAATATACAGCAAATCATCTTGGCTGAACAAAAAATCAAGGAAAACGTCCTCCCTGGAACTGCATATGAAATGTTAGAGCTGAAAAAAATGGGATTTTCAGATGCAAGATTGGCGAAATTAAGCAATAAGAAAGTAGAGCAAATCGAAGAAACAAGAAAAAAATTTGGCATCAAACAAGTTTATAAGCGTGTAGACACCTGTGCAGCTGAATTTGAATCGAGCACTGCTTATATGTATGGCTGTTATGAGGGAAACATTACAAATAGGACAGAATGCGAAGCGGACATTTCTGACCGAAAAAAGGTTGTCATTTTAGGAAGTGGTCCAAACCGCATTGGTCAAGGTATTGAATTTGATTATGCATGCGTGCATGCAGCTTCTGCCGCCAAAGAAATGGGGTATGAAACAATAATGATCAACTGTAATCCAGAAACTGTTTCAACTGACTACGATACCGCTGATCGTTTATATTTTGCCCCACTGATTGCGGAGGATGTGCTTGAAATACTAAGCAAAGAGCAAGAAAATGGCACACTGGTTGGTGTAATAGTTCAAATAGGTGGTCAAACACCTTTAAAGTTAGCCAAAGTGCTTAACGAGAGAGGTTTCAAAATTTTGGGAACTTCGTTTGATTCTATTGACCTTGCAGAAGATCGCATGAGGTTTAAAAATCTTGCTTTGCAACTTAATTTAAAACAACCTGAAAATTCTATCTGCCATTCAGTAGAAGAAGCGTTAACCAACGCAGAAAAGGTGGGGTTTCCACTAGTAGTCAGGCCATCATATGTCCTTGGCGGTCAGTCTATGTCGATTAGACACGATACTCAGAGCTTCAAAGAGTATGTCTTGAATCAAACCAAAATTTTTGAACACGGATCGCTGCTTCTTGATAAATTTTTAGTCAATGCAGTTGAGGTTGACGTTGATGCTGTATGTGATGGGGAAAAAGTTTTCATTGCAGCGGTCATGGAGCATATTGAAGAAGCTGGTATCCACTCTGGTGATTCAACATGCTCAATACCGACAAATACATTGAGTGACGAAGTAATAAAAGAGATTAAGCTACAAACTGAAAGAATAGCTCTTGCACTAGAAGTGAAAGGTCTGATAAACATTCAGTTTGCTGTTCAAGAGAATAGACCTCTTGCAGAACCTGTTTGTGATGAGAAATTTTTAGAAAAAATGCAGATGAGCACCACAGAATACTCGAATGTATTTGAGGAGCGCAGACAAGCTTTGACGACAAAATTGCCTTCAGAAATCGAGTTATGCAAGAGGTCTAGTGATGTATACATACTTGAAGTGAATCTAAGGGCTAGTCGCACAGTTCCTTTTATTTCCAAGGTAATCAATATTCCTATTGCAAAGCTTGCCACTCAGGTTGTTTTGGGTAAAAAATTGAATCAGGAAAACAAGCCTTTCAATCATTTTGCAGTTAAAGCTGCTGTTTTTCCATTTACCCGCTTTGCAGGAGTTGATACTTTACTTGGTCCTGAAATGAAATCAACAGGAGAAGTGATGGGAATTGACTCATCATTTGAAGCTGCACTTGCAAAAACGCACATAGCTGCAGGATACAAGTTACCAACAGAAGGAACAGCTCTGGTTTCAGTAAAAGATGATGATAAAAAGTATATATTGCCAGTTGCACGAATGTTGAAAGAACTGAGTTTTGAAATATATGCCACCAAAGGCACAGCTTCGTATCTGAACAATAACGGCATTGCTGCACAAGCTGTAAATAAAGTAAGAGAAGGCAGACCCCACATAGTTGATATGCTCAAAGATGGAAAAATAAATCTAGTGATTAATACTTCAAAAGGTGTAAAGTCAGTCTCAGACAGCAAAGATATCAGGAGAACTGCTATTTTGCAAAATATAGTTTACAGCACCACAGCTTCCGGAAGTAAAGCGTTAGTGCTTGCAATTCAATATGTAAAGAATAGCAAACTGGAAGTGAAATCATTACAGCAGATACAAAACGTTTAAATATCAAAACTAGAATAATTCACTCTCAAAATGCTAAAGAGAACATAATAAAAAGATGGAAATTTTGAAGGAAATAGTATACCTAAAGAATCAACTAGCGTAATTGAACAGCCAAATGCTGCAACGAATGCTCCACAATCTCACCTAGAGGACACTTCCCTTATATGTTAAGAACAAGTCTTTATAAATATCAAAGTAGTGAGATTAAAGACACACAGAGAAGAGGAATCGTCACGCCCCTTGATTATAAGAATCGTTGTTCAGCAAGGTTCTCTTCTCTGGTTTATTATACTGAAAGTTCCGAACAACTGATTGAGCTTTTAGGCTCGTATATAAGGCTGGAAAATGCAGTATATGTTATTATTACGGAGGAATTATGAATTCATCAAACATTATTGCTGGCATTGATGTTAGCAAAAGTAAATTAGATCTCCACATTCACCCACTTGAGCATTATAAAATATTTGAAAACAATGTACAATCCGTTGGTGAAATGCTGGACTTTTTACGTTTGCATAATGTAACCAAAACTGGTCTTGAGGCAACTGGTGGATACGAAAAATTATGTGCCTATACTTTACTAAGCAATGGTTTTGAGGTGTACGTCATTCAACCAAGGTGGGAGAGACTATGCTAAAAGCCTTGGTATTACTACAAAAACTGATAAAATAGACTGCAGTATCATCTCACGTTATATTAATAATACAGATATGCGTGTTACTCCTTTAACAGTTAGTAATGGTAATATTGATTGCTTGAAACAAAAATTATCTCGTAGAAACCAACTTGTAGAAATAGCAAAAATACAAAAAACCCAAATCCAACAGGTAACTGATACATCTATAATCAAACAAATAGAGGAACTTCTTGCAATTTTACGTAATCAAATTAAAACTTTAGAAGATGAAATGATTACATTTATCGATCAAAACCAAGAGCTTAAAAGAAAATATATATATCAATAACTATATAGTAGCGGGATGACGGTTTTTCAAATTGTCGGTAAATCTAAGTCAGTTTAGCTATAGGCAGCAATTTTCTGTATTTATTTTAAATTGAAGAAAGCTCAAATGAAAGATCGTGTTTTGCTAAAAATCACAGAATGCGGTCTGGTTACTATTTAAAAGGATATGTTCAAAAAAACTGTGTCAAATCAACTCATACACTTCATTACCAACTTCATGATGAAGTTCCGCAGTTGGATGGAAATAATCAAAAAAGAAATAATCCTTTAGTGTTTCTTTGCTACACCCAGGGTTATAGTGAACGTCAAGTTCCCCTTTAAATATCAACTTTAAGAGTATTTTTACATTTTCTTTAAATCTCCCAACTTGGTCTGCAATGTTCGATGTGCATGCATCTTGACAATTTAAACCTTTGCTCTTGTATTCGCTAAACATACTTCTCATTTTAGAGTTAAGATCAAATGCTTTTATTTCAAGATTTGCACTTTTCTTCATATAATCTAAGCCTTTAGCCAGTTTTGCATTGAAACTCTCCGTGAGCTTTGTAGCTAGTTCCCTTGCTTCTTCATCTCTATTAAAAGCTGGTATTAAGCCAACTTCAGGTGCGTTTGCAACAACTACATGCTTAACACCATGTTCATTTAGAACCTTAAGTGCATTACATATTTCACTCACTGCTTGTTCCAACACTTCTTCCGCTTTAGTATCGTCATAAGCAGTGGCAACCATAACATCATTTCCGCCGATTATGATGCAAAATAAATCTTCTTTACCTATATCTGGATGATGTTTAATTACCGCATCTAGCTGGTTAGCTAAACGAAATTTATTGAAGAAATAAGAAAAAATAGGGTCAAAAATTTCAGATGCTGTTGCATATGAAACTGCGTAATTCTGATCTTGCTGTTCGTGGCATCTCCCAAAAAATGAATAACCCCACCCAGGTTTAAATTCATCTAAATCTAAATATTTTGCTATATATTCAACAGCAGTAGGGCCATTGCTAAAAGATCTTCCTTGATAAAAAGGATCATCAAATTTTACGCTTTTTGCAAAGGATAAATTATTTAAAATTCCAATGATTGCGCCATTATCGGATAAGCTATCACCCAGAACATAAAAATTTCTATACTTTGAATTAGAATTGTCATTTTTGTTTGTCATAATATTTACCGTAGATTAGCATGCTGTTTCATTAGATTCATAGAAAAAGAAAAACAGCGGTGAAATTATACAACTTTAGCCTAACTTGCTCTCCACTTTTTCCGGGCAAAATCAGCTTCTTCTTAACTTGACACGTATACTTAAAAGAACCCTCTAAGTTTTCTAGCACGGCTTGGATGTTTCAACTTGCGCAGTGCTTTTGCCTCTATTTGCCTAATTCTCTCACGTGTTACATTAAAAATTTTTCCTACTTCTTCTAAGGTATGTTCCTTCCCATCTTTACCAAGGCCAAAACGCATTCTTAAAATTCTTTCTTCCTTTGGTGTTAAAGTTGCAAGGACATTGGTTGTAATGCCACGCAAGTCAGCAAGTATTGCAGCATCCTCTGGCCTGGAGACTCGCTTGTCTTCTATACAATCACCAAAGGTACTACTATCATCTTTTCCTGTTGGAGCTTCAAGACTTACTGGATCCCTTGCTATTTTCATAACTCTGCGTATTCTTTCCAGTGGCATTGTCAGTTCTACACTCAATTCCTCTAACGTCGGCTCTCTTCCCATCTCATGAGTCATCTTTCTTAATGCTCTGTTGATTTTACTGATAATTTCCACCATATGAACTGGTATTCTAACTACTTTAGACTGCTCAGGTATTGCTCTAGTGATTGATTGTCTTACCCACCAAGTGCCATAAGTTGAAAATTTATATCCACGTTTGTAATCAAACTTATCCACGGCCTTCATAAGACCAATATTGCCTTCTTGTATCAAATCAAGCAGATCAAGGCCTCTTTTTGAATACTTCTTAGCAATGGAAACTACTAGCCTTAAGTTAGCCTTAATCATTTCTTGCTTTGCTTCAGAGACTTCTCGTTCGTGTTTTTGTATTCTCTTGATTAGCTCCTTAAATTCTTGTACGTTATCTTCCTGTGTATGCTGCTTAATACCGTTCAAGGTACTAGCTATATGTTCAGAGTTATCGTCTATAAACCTTAAAAATTTGTTTTTTAATTCACCTGTAAAAGAGGACTGATTTTCATTGATCTTTAAAAGACTTATCTTTTTCAATTCGTGCTTTAAAAGCACGTCATCATAAACTTTATAGAAACTTTCTCTATCGATATCGTATTTTCTAGCCTCAGCAATAAGATTAGCCTCTTCAAGCGTAATGGATCTATTTATCTTATAAAGTTCTTGTGTAATTCTGGCAACAGCAGCATCACTTAACTTAATTTGTAATGCTATAGACCATATTTGATTATACAAATTTTCTAGCTCATTAGAGAAATTTTTAGAATTTTTTCTTAATATCAACGCTTCATTTGTTAAAGTAATTATCTCATCCAATGCAACTATGACCTTTGGCAATAAGTCACTTTCCATTTCAAGAATAGAAACATTTAAATTGACTGAACTTATATCTTCATTATTACCGTCTTTCTCATCATCACTTTTTTTACTATCTTTCTCATCATCACTACAGTACTCAGCATCTTCAGAAACATCCTCAGAATCCTCAACATCTTCAGCACTTTCTTCACTCTCTTCACTTTCTTCTTTGGGTACCACATTAAAATCAGAGTTATAAATTGCATCCAGATCTATAATTTCTCTCAGTAAGAGAGCTCCATTACTTAAATCATCACGCCATACTTTTATCACCTTTAATGTTACTGATGTTTCAATTATTGCGCGTAACATGTTATGCTTTTCAGATTCAATTTTTTTTGCTATCTCGATTTCACCTGCCCTTGATAAAAGCTTTACGGAGCTCATGTCTTGTAAATAAATCCTCACTGGATCATCATTTTGTACTAAAGTTGCAGTAACATTTGGCGATGTGTCATCATCATCAAGTTTACTATCATCACTGTTGGAAGGAATATCTTCTTCATCTTCGCTACTTTCAAGCACATTAATTCCGGAATCCTGCAATAAAGATATAGCATCATCTATAAAGTCAGACGAAAAATTTTCATCTGATAATTTATCATTTATATCATCAAAGGTGATAAAACCACCCTTTTTTATACTCTTAGTTACCAGATCTTTGATAATTTTTTTCTTATCTTCTGCATCATTAATAGTTGACATCATTACCTTTATAGTTTATAATTTTATTTCTTACTAACAAACAAACTTACAACGAGCAAGTCTATAATTTTACTTTTAACTTGTGGCTATTTGTTACTTCATATAGTTTAAGATGCTGTTAATTTATGTACACTTGTCTTAATCAATTGTTCCATACTTTTCTTCCATTTTTACTGCTATGGATAATCCAACTGAAAATGTTGCAATTCCAACCACTATAGCAGTAAGCATTAAAACATGGGGTATAGGATTGCTATATGAATAAAAATTTGAAACCAATATAGGAGGCAAGGAACTTTTTATATATCCTAGAGATATGTAAAATAACAAAACAGATGCTTGGAAGACGCCTACCCCTATCATTTTCTTGACTAAATTTTTATCGTTTATAATAATATATAAACCTAGCACCATTAATACAATAATAATCGTATAATTATATAAAGTCATTGTTTTTTCCTACGAGCAAAATTTATATATATAATTAACATAGAGGAGCAGACAGTAAATGCTACACCTAATTCCACCAAAAAAATACCTAATTTTTGACCGGTTCTATTATTGGTTAACAAGATATCATAAGATAAAAAATTTTGGCCAAGTAAAGTTGTTGCAACGCCCGTTCCTCCATAAATTAAAATACCTAACACGTTAGTCAATCTAATCACAGAATAAGGTATTGCTTTTAGAGTTGTAGATACACCAAATAGCATTGAATATAATATTATCCCGGAGGCAATAATTATTCCTGCTTGAAAACCTCCACCCGGAGTGTAATCACCGTGAAATTGTATGTATAAACCAAATAAAATGATAAAAGGTATCATCAAAAATGTTACTGCATTTAATATCGGATCTTTAATCATTTTCTTTTTCTTCTTTTAATATCAACGTTATACAAAGCGCAGCAGTAAAAACTACTATAGTTTCTCCAAACGTGTCATAACCACGAAAGCTTGCCAAAATAGCTGTCACTATATTAGGAATACCGGTAGCTTTTTCGGTATTTTCCACATAATAAGGAGCAACATGCAAGTGGATCGGAGCATTGTGGCTGCCAAAATCTGGCAATTGAATCATAAAACATGACAAACATACAGCCAGAAATAACATAAAAAAAAGCGTTATAGGGTTATGACATAGATTTACTTTATGATTCTTTATCAAGGAGAGTGCTGCAAACGTAAAAACTGTACTGAGCCCCGCACCAACAGAAGCTTCAGTAATTGCAACATCATGTGCATTCATAATTAAGTATATAAGCGCAATCAGTGAACTAAATACACACATTAGAACAGCACTTACGACTAAATGTCGCGAGAAAACTATAAAAACCGTAACTGTTAGTAACAACAAAAGTAACACTACATTTAATATTTCTAACACCTTAGCCTTCTTTAACAGTTTTTTTCTTAACTTTATAATGAGTGCGCGCTAAAATATAGCTATTAGTTGAGTTAGCTACCCATATTATAAAAATTAATAATACTATTTTAACAGTATTGATTGAAAATCCATTCTGCAAAGCAAAACCAATTAACAATAACGTTGCACCGCTAGAATCTGTAATACCTGCTGCATGTAACCTAGTATAGAAATCAGGAAATCTGATCACCCCTATATTTGAAATAATTATCAAACAAATACCTAAAAATATGAAAATGGATCCTATCATAAATTATCAAAACAACATTAATCTCATTAGTGCTATAGTTGATATAAAGCTAACGCTAGCATACAACAATGCTATATCAATTAGAAAAAAATTATTCAGAATGATTGATATTGCTGTTATAAGTACAACTACTTGCGTTGAGAAATTATTGAACGCTAAAACCTTATTGTACACATCATTTGACTTAGACACTATGCAACACAACATTACACTCATACAGAACAACAGTGTATAGATAGCAATGCAAATCATTTAAAGACCATGTGACTTCAGTAGATTTCTAAACGGATACTTCTTCATCGCCATCTTGATCATTTATTTCATCATCTATTTCACCATCCACTTCATAATCTTGGCTTTCTTGACTTGCATCAAGATCTGTGTTATCAGAAAAATTTAATAAATTCGCTAGCTTACTTGTATTACTGCTGTAAACATTATTCATATTTCCTTTCATGTATTCCTTGCATCTACCTACCAAAAGGCTAAACAGCTCATGAGTATCCACCTGTTTTCCTGCTATTTCATGTAAGGAAACTATGGTATTTTTATGACCTTTAAACTTAGCTGCTTGAATTGGATTACTTGCCCCTGTATTTAAATCATGTGTTCTTTGACTTGCCAACAGAACCAATTTGAAACGGTTACTTACCCGTTCTATACACTTTTCTACAATAGACTCAGCCATAAGATACTACCTTAACAAGTTTTATACTATATCAAAAAAAACAAGTTGTCAACTTTGTATCTATTGCGATTCAACTTCATGTTTTACTTTTTCTGCCTCAGATTTTATTTCTTGGCTTTCTGTCATCGTGATTGTTATTTCATGATCAAGTTTTTTTAGAAATCCTAACAATCGCTCTAAAGAAAAACCATCTATTTTACCATTTTTAATTTGCGATACCTTTGGCTGATCAATACCAAGTTTCTCAGCTGCAAAAGCCTGAGTCCAAGCATTTTTTTCTATAATTTTATTTATTATATAAAGCAACTTTGTCTTTATTCCTGCACTGTCTAAGTTATTTAACGATATTATTTCCATAATTTTTACACTCACATATCAATTAACTTTATTAAATATTATAGCATAATATTTAATATACCAAGATATTAATATCATGTAACTTGTCAATAATTATATGATATCAATATTCAAAACTTTAAGTTGATTATATATTAATATTTTCATCAAGTTTCTAGTAATTTTAAATTACCATTTTACCATCAGTCTATCTGAAAAAACCATTTATAGAAAGAACAAGCTAAGATTACAAAGCTTGAAATACAAAAATAATTATTTTATAAATTTATCTTACATAAGAAGTTTATATCTCTATATCTTAATATAAATATTTATTTAAATTTTTAAAATTTCTATTTTAACGAGAATTCTATATATTATATTTATAATATAATTTAAATATTTGTTGCTTTTTAGTTGGAACATTATTTAGTTAGTAAGTAAAATTGTGTTGAATATGACAAAAATAAAAAAAGATGTTGCTGTTATTATGGGAAGTGAGTCAGATTACACCACTATGGTCCATACTGTTGATATGTTAAAAGCATTAGAAGTTTCACATGATATATTCATAATATCTGCACATAGAACACCAGAAAGGCTCTTCAATTTTGCTAAATCTGCACAAGAAGAAGGTTTTAAGGTTATTATAGCTGGTGCAGGAGGTGCAGCTCATTTACCTGGTATGGTTGCGTCACTAACTTGTTTACCAGTTATCGGCGTTCCTGTGCATAGTAAACAATTAAATGGGCTGGACAGTCTACTCTCTATAGTTCAAATGCCAAAGGGTGTTCCAGTTGCAACCATGTCTATAGGAGAAAATGGAGCATATAATGCTGCCATTACTGCCGTATCTATATTGTCAATTTCCAACAGTGAAATTGCAGGTAGGTTAAAAAAGTGGAGAGAGAAACAGACCAAAGAAGTAAAAGAGAAACCAGTTTCATAATAAATCTATGGCAATAATCCTTTTAGACACAAAAACCATAAACCGTATAGCAGCGGGGGAGGTGATAGAAAGGCCAGCAAGTGTAGTAAAGGAATTAGTGGAAAATGCAATAGATGCTGGAAGTTTAGGAATAGAGATTAAAATAGAAAGTGGTGGGCGTAACCTTATTATTGTGACAGATGATGGTAACGGAGTAGAAAAAAACGATTTAGAACTTGCGTTTATGCGCCATGCTACTTCAAAATTGAGCGACAATGAGTTGATAGAAATCAAGCATCTTGGCTTTAGAGGAGAAGCTCTGCCTTCAATAGCAGCAGTAAGCAGGATAAAATTATCGTCTAAGGCAAGAGAAGCAGATGAAGCATGGTCTATAAGTTATGAGGGTGGAGAGAAAATAGGGGAGCAAACTCCTTACTCTTTATCACAAGGCACACATATTGAAGTACGAGATTTATTTTTTGCCACTCCAAATAGACTAAAATTTCTAAAAACTGAAAGAGCAGAAACTCAAAGCATTGTTGATATTGTAAACAACCTAGCAATGATTAACTATCATATGGGGTTTACTCTCACTTCAGGTAATAAAAAGCTCTTAAAATACGCTAAGCAGACTTCGTTATTTCATAGATTGTGTGAAGTAGAAGAAGAATTTCAGGGCAATTCTTTGGAGATCAATGAAGAAGAAGACGGCATTAAACTTACGGGACACATCTGTAAGCCGACTGTCAATCGTGGTAAGTCCACTCAGATCTATACGTTTGTTAATGGAAGGCCAATTAAAGATAATTTACTTATTGGCGCAGTTAGGTATGCATATCATGATTTTATTCCAAGCGATAGGTATCCTTTTGCAGCGTTACATTTAGAGATACCTTATGATCAAGTAGATGTAAATGTGCATCCAAATAAGTCAGAAGTAAGGTTTCAGAATAAGAAGCTCATATATGAGATAATGACAAGAGGATTAATTAAAGCATTGTCAAGAAGGATAGGCACTTTTCCAGCGCATGACCAGAAAATGGATTCAACATTGCCGGATCCTTTTGATAAACCTAATGTTCAAAAAGAATTTTATGAAAAAAGACCAAGTCCTTTTAAAAATCAACTAATAAAAGAATTTGCTTCTCCAAATGAAAAAGCAAAAGGCTTATCAGAACAGTCAAAATCGTTTGATTATACCGGCATACAGAAATTTCCATCACAAGCGGAGACTATGGTTCTAGAAAAAAAGGTGTTAGAGCAAGTTGATTTGATAGAGAGCCACCCGCTCGGGTTTGCACGCTGTCAGGTCTATAATACTTACATTATTGCCGAGGTAAGAGACAAATTGATTATAGTCGACCAGCATGCAGCCCACGAAAGGCTAGTATATGAATGCTTAAAACAAAAATCAAGTGTAAAAAGACAAAAACTACTTCTTCCTGAAACGGTTGAAATCAAAAATCAAGCCGGAATGGAGATGATTGAAATCTATAAAGATAAGTTATTTGAAATGGGTTTTGATATTGAGATCAAACCAGAAAATAAGGTGATAGTAAAAGAAATCCCTGCAATTTTGGGAGCAATAGATGTGAAAGAGATGCTGATTAATATAGTCGATAGATTAACGGAAATAGAAGGTACATTGCCAGTAGAAGATAAAGTGAACAAAATATTGGCCACTATTGCTTGTTATGGATCAATTAGAGCGGGTAGAAAAATGAGATTAGAAGAAATGAATGTGCTGCTTAGACAAATGGAAAAAACCCCATATTCCGGGCAATGCAACCACGGAAGACCAACTTACATAGAAATGAAACTCAGTGATATTGAAAAACTTTTTGAGCGGAGGTAAGAGGTTGCCATAAATATGTAAGCGCTTCTTCCTCGTCATCCAAGTAGCTATAGAGACAAAAAACTTACTTGACAAACTCCGCCAGCCCCTTTATCATGAAACTGAAGCTATTTATTTATCTTTGCAATCTCTGCAGGTTAATGACAAAAAACTTAGGGTATTTGGCGTCTCATGTTTAATTTTTCGCACTACGTGCGTCGCATGTCTTTAAAAATTTCTGGGTTTTTACCTATATAAGCCGAAACGCGCTTACAAAGCGTTTAAGACAGCAAAAAACGTCAAATTGACAAGGGGGGATTTGAATGCTAGCTACTACGGGGTTTCTTTGCCTTTTTTCCTGCTTGGTAAATTTCTTAAACACTTGCGGTGTAGGTTAGTTGCAAGTTAAAAGTAGCTAAATCGCTCTTAATCAAGCGTTTTAGAATAAAAAAAACGCCGATATTTTAGTACATAGTAAATAGCTAACCACCACGGGGCTTCTTTTGCCTTTTTTTTCATTTGGTAAATTTCTTAAATATTTATGACTAAACGATAATCGTCATCCCTAAGTATCCCGCTGCTTGTTAGCGGGATCTATGTTAAGGTATGACAGTTAAGTAGGGGATCTATGTTAAGAGATACCGCGAATGAATCGCGGTATGACGGTTCGCGGCGGCATAGTAATTCGTCATCCCGCTGCTTGTTAGCGGGATCTTTTGTTAGCGCCGCGGCGGTATGACGTCTCGCTTGCAACCTATAGCTTTGTCATTCCAGTGCTCCTTTTTTTGTCATCCCAGTGCCTTGACTATTTGGATCCAGAAAACTTAGCTTCGAGTCGAGTAGGCTGCAAATAAAAACTGGATTCCAGCGTCACGCGCTGGAATGACACCCTGACAATCGTCATCCCGCTACGTGTTAGCGGGATCTATGTTAAGAGATACCGCGGCGGTATGACGTATAGAAACTAAAAAAGTTCTTTTTTAAAAAACTTAAGTTATACTTATAAGTATTTGATACTTTTTATAGTGATTATGTCGAGTTTAAGCTGCCTTTATGGTGATAATGCAGAATTTGTGGAAGAAATGTATAGCCGTTATTTGCAGGGTGATAAATCAATCGGGGAGGATTGGTATAGAATTTTTTCAAGCAATTTAGAAGTTAATAAAGCGGAGACCTGCGGTGCACAACATGTAACTAAGGTGGATGATTCAGTTTCTGGTTTAGCAAATTTTTTCAGATCTTACGGTCATTTTTTTGCGGATCTTAATCCGTTATCACCCAATGTGAATAAGGAAGTAGATTATCAGAAATATTCGAATCTATATCCGGCAAGTGACGCTGGAATCTATAGAGATATTTACTGCAAGAACATCGGTTTTGAATTTATGCATATCTCCTCTTATGAGGAGAGGATGTGGCTGCAGGAAAAGATCGAAAATCAAACCTATACGCTGAGTTCACAAGATAAAAAGGAAATACTGAGGCACTTAATTGAATCTGAGATGTTCGAGCAATTTCTCCATATGAAATTTCCTGGATATAAACGTTTTTCTATCGAAGGTGGGGAATCAGCTATCGTTGCAATTGAGAGAATCATTAGTGATTCTGCAGCTTTTAGTATTGAAGAAATAGTTCTTGGCATGGCTCACCGCGGACGACTCAATATTCTAACCAAAGTTATGGGCAAAGAATATGCGGCAATGCTATCTGAATTTCAAGGCAATCTTGCATATCCAGGTGGTCTTGAGGTGTCCGGTGATGTTAAATATCACCTTGGTTACTCTTCTGATCAAACACTTGCCGGTGGTAAGAAAATACATTTAAGTTTATGCCCTAATCCATCTCACCTTGAAGCGGTAAATCCGGTTTTGGCTGGAAGAATAAGAGCAAAACAGAATATAAGATCTGTGCTTGGCATATCAATTCATGGTGATGCGGCTTTCATCGGCCAAGGAGTGGTTGCTGAAACTCTAACCTTAAGCAATATTGAAGGTTATAAGGTAGATGGCATTGTGCACATTGTTATTAATAACCAAGTTGGTTTTACTGCTAATCCGTGTTGTGCGCGATCCTCTTTTTACTGTACTGATGTAGCAAAATCAATAGAAGCTCCAGTGTTTCACGTTAATGGAGATAACCCAGAAGCTGTGAGTTTTGCTACAAGTCTGGCGATGGAATATAGGCAGAAATTTAAAAAGGACGTAGTGATTGACATAATATGTTACCGCAAATATGGCCATAATGAAGGTGATGAACCGAATTTCACTCAGCCACTCATGTATAAGGTAATATCAAAGCATAAAACTCCAGGAACACTGTATGAAGAGAAGTTGATCGCAGAGAAAGTATTAAGTGGTGATGAGGTAAATAAATTGCGCAGTGAGTTCAGGGCAAGATTGGATAAAAGTCTTGCTGAATCAGCGGCTTATACTCCAAAAAAAGCTGACTGGTTTTGTGGAGTATGGTCAAAATTAAGAAAGGCAAGGTTGAACGATTTGAGCGAATACTATACAGATTCTGGTGTTCCGCCAGATGAGTTGAAAAAATTGGGTGTACATATAAATAGCAACATCCCAAGTAGCTTTAACATTAACAATAAGGTTAGAAAAATACTTGATGGCAGAATAGACAGCATAAATTCCGGTAGTAATATAGACTGGGCAACTGCCGAAAGTCTTGCGTTTGCATCACTGCTCACAGAAGGAATAGGAGTGCGTTTATCAGGACAAGACTCTGGTCGTGGAACTTTCTCGCACCGTCATTCAAGGCTTGTTGATCAGGTAACAGAAGAAGCGTTTATTCCGCTAAACAATATAAATGAAAAGCAAGCTCACTTTGAGGTCATAGATAGCGCTTTATCAGAGTATGCTGTAATGGGCTTTGAATATGGATATAGCCTTGATTCCCCATATTCACTAGTGCTCTGGGAAGGACAATTTGGTGATTTTGCAAATGGTGCACAAATTATGATCGACCAGTTTATCGCATCTGCAGAAACAAAGTGGTTGCGATCAAGCGGTCTAGTTTTGTTGCTGCCTCATGGTTATGAAGGACAGGGACCTGAGCATAGCTCCGCGCGTATAGAGAGATTTTTGCAACTCTGCGCAGAAGATAACATGCAAGTTGTTAATTGCTCTACTCCAGCAAATTATTTTCATGCTTTACGCAGGCAAATCCACAGAGACTTTCGCAAGCCTTTAGTAGTGTTTACACCTAAATCACTATTGCGTCATAAAAGAGCAGTTTCTAACCTATCTGACTTTGAAGGAAAATTCCTCACGGTAATCCCAGAATATAGAACAGATTTGGTTCTAAATGATAAAATACGTAAAGTTGTAATATGCAGCGGTAAAGTTTATTACGACATAATTGAAGTATGTGAAGCACAAAAAATAAACGATATAGCAGTAATACGTTTGGAGCAATTCTATCCATTTCCTGCAGATAAACTAAGTATTGAACTTGAAAAATACAAAAGCGCTGAAATTATATGGTGTCAAGAAGAACCAAAAAATATGGGAGGGTGGTTTTTTGTCAACTCATTGATAGAAGAAGTGTTGTCCAATCTCAATATTCAAGCAAAAAGACCTAAGTGTATCGCAAGACCTGCTGCTGCATCTCCTGCATGTGGTTATGCTAGTGTTCATGCTCAGCAACAAGAGGAGATTTTAAGACAGATCGCTTAGTATTTACAGTTATTGAAGCAGAAGTGGTGCTATAAAAGTAGCTGACACTTGAGTCCGGTTGGGCTTTGTTGCATCGCTACTTATGAAAGGCTAACTATAGTTAGAATTATAAGCAACCTATTGAAAATC
>NZ_JAPQLK010000140.1:7319-10927 GCF_028981785.1 Wolbachia endosymbiont of Drosophila leontia | reverse complement strand
TGAGAGTTACCTCACTTCTTCACTACTACGCACCCATCCGTCACCCTCTCATCTTCGGTTCATTTCCTGTTTTCCAGTTATAGAACTTACCGCTCCAAGGTATTTCTTCCTGGGATGAGTAGGGCTTCTCCAGTTGCTTCATATGTCCTCATTACCATGCCATCACTATCACCCCGCTAAAGTAGATATGCCGTATCATTCGGGTTTTCAGCTATCCCTATTGCCTTCACCCTACCAACGTGGGCTCAGCCTTTAGGATTTGTAATTTTCGAGGCCACCTATGTGTTCGCTTTCGCTACGGCCTGGTAATTCGCCCTTATCCTACAATAACGTTGTCGGTAGGCTTCAACACTTTGGTCTCCCTACATGCTGCTACCCAAGCTACGGGACTCCGACTTTTATCCCGGTAGGTTTAACTCCTACTGAACATACTCACCTTCTCTGGACACACGCTGGTATATTAGTACTTGCCACAGGTTGTTCCACACTTACAGGAAATTTTCCACTCAAATAATCTTTAATAGAGTTAACTGGATTATCAACACCCCTCAATGCAGCAGTAACAACTGCATGATTCATAAAGCAATTATCTTCTACTAATTTTTTTACATCATCTAGATCTTTTCTATTAATAGTATCAGTTAATCGCTCTGTAATAGCTTGTTCAATTATTTGCTTCACCCATGGATTTTTCTCTATATCTTGTATTGGCTTTATTTGACTAAAATCTAGGTCTTTATATTTTAAAAGTTTAGTCAATACTTCTTCGTTATCTTGTGTTATTCCTTGTAAACATGATTTGATAATTAAGCTCAGGGGTGTTTCTATTTCTCCATTTTGGTTTCTTTCCCAGCAATTAGGATTAGGCTTATTATTGTGGTTCAATAATATTTGTGTTATCCATATGCTTGAAGAAGCTAAAAAAGAAAAAGACTCTAAAAAATTTTTTCCTCTTTGGGCTTCACTTATTTCCATTGTAAGATACAAAAAGTCCTTACCTTGCACTTTCCCAATTTTTTCAATATATTCCTGAGGAGTATAAAAAAAACATTGTTTGCACTGTGCATCTTCTATAAGATGTGCCCTGATACCATCATATTCAGGCCCAAGATATTTATCTTGAAGAAGAAAAACTTTGTTTTTAATGTTTGTATTAATGCTAGGATGTCTGAGTAACGTCTGTACAAAATTCCTATTTTCCATGAGAAAGGCTAGATGTAGAGCTGTATTGCATTCTTTAGTTTCTTTAGCATTAATATTTAAACTTTTATGCTGTAAAAGTAACATCATCATTTTTAAGCATATAGGGCTGTCATCACCATTCATGACAATAGTCATTAGTGGTGTATATCGCTTATCAAACGCATTAACATCCGCACCCACCTCTATAGAGTGTTTAAAATCTTCTAAATTCTCCTTACCGATAGCATCAAATAACTTTTGTGTTGATTCATCAAGCGGTTCTGGAGTTCTCCGATTATATCCGTAACCAGTAGTACTTGTTCTATCCCTTCCATAAAGCATATTAAACCCATCTAATAATTTACTAATATAATTATGCAAAAGAAAAGGAAAATCGCAGGCAATTTATCTATAGCTAACCCAAGAAAGGTGTCATACCGCCGCGGTATCTCAGCATAGATTCCGCTAACAAGTAGCGGAATGACGAATTTTTGTTTTTAAAATTATCGGTAAACTTAAGTCACTTTAGCTATAAAATCCTAATTCTGAGTTAATTAATTACTACTCCAAAAACTTCTCTGCATCAAGTGCAGCCATGCACCCTGTTCCTGCTGCAACTACTGCCTGACGATATACCTTATCTTGCACATCACCTGCAGCAAACACTCCTGCCCTACTAGTTAAAGTTGTTCCAGGTTTTGTAATGATGTAACCCTGCTCATCCATTTCAACAAAGCCTTTAAAAATACCCGTATTTGGTGCGTGTCCAATTGCAATAAACACTCCATCCACTTTTAATTCTGTTGATTTAATTATAATACCAGTAACTTTTTTCGGATTTTCTTCTCCAAGAATCTGCTCTACGGTATGGTTCCACATTACTTTTATTTTATCATTTTTAAAGAGTCTATCTTGCATTACTTTTTCCGCTCTTAATTTATCACGCCTGTGTATTAATATCACTTCTTTGGCAAATCGAGTTAAAAATATTGCTTCTTCAACAGCGGTATTTCCACCACCAATCACGGCTACAACTTTATTCCTAAAAAATGCACCATCACAAGTTGCACAAGCTGAAACTCCGTAACCTTGAAATTCCTTTTCACTCTCCAAACCAAGCCATTTTGCTTGCGCACCGGATGCAATTATAATTGCATCCGAGTAGTAGTCATTGATATTACCAGAAGATCTAAATCTATACTCATTAAAGTCCTCAAGTTGTTCAATGCTTTTTATCTCATCATCTATTATTTTTGCTCCAACCTTCTCTGCATGCAACCTCATCTGCTCCATTAGTTCTGGACCCTGTATTGAAACAAAACCAGGATAATTTTCAACATCTGTAGTAATTGTAAGCTGACCACCAGGCTGCATTCCCGTTACTACAACTGGCTCTAAGTTTGCACGTGCTGCATATATAGCAGCAGCATAACCCGCTGCCCCGGATCCAATAATAAGAACTTTTGTACTAAATCTATAATTCTTCACTGTATGAGTTTAGATAATCAGCTACTCCTTCATCGCTTGCCTGCATTGCTGGCTTACCTTTCTTCCACCCTGCTGGACATACTTCACCATGCTCCTCATTATGTTTAATTGCATCAACGATTCTAACGAATTCATCGATATTACGCCCTAAAGGCAAATCATTTATCGATTGATGACGTACAATAAATTTATCATCAATAACGAAAGTTGCTCTCAGCGCAATTGAGTCATCATATAAGACCCCATAGTCTCTTGATATAGACTTTTTGATATCAGACACTAAAGTGTAGCTAACCTCTCCAATACCACCATCATTAACTGGAGTGTTTCGCCATTTATAATGTGAAAATTTTGAATCTACACTTATTCCTATCACTTCAACACCACGTTTTGAAAAATCCTCTATTTTATTACTAAATGATATCAACTCAGTTGGACAGACAAAGGTAAAATCAAGTGGATAGAAAAAAAGGACAGCATACTTATTTTTTATGCGCTTACTCAGACAGAAATCATCAACAATTTCTCCGCCAGAGAGAACAGCTGAAGCAGTAAAATCGATAGCAGATTTTGTTACAAGATTCATAATTAACCTATTCTTTTGAAATAACTTCAATTCTACATCTTGATAAACTTATATGCAAGTTTTCTTTGGTTTTAGTCCTATAAAAACTTCCTAAAATAGCTCTTCTTTTTTACCGATAAGATACAATCCAGGTTGGAATACTGAGTTGGTGAGTATAAAATTCTACGTCATGCCACCGCGAACCGTCATACCGCGATTCATTCGCGGTATCTCTAGATCCCGCTAACAAGTAGCGGGATGACGGTTGTCGTTTAGCTATAAATGTTAAAAAATTTACCAAACGAAAAAAAGGCAAAAGAAGCCCCGTGGTTGGCTAATTACTTACATTATACTTTCAAGTATGGCGTTTTTT